>JBEKGQ010000789.1:0-3659 GCA_050012715.1 Polyangiaceae bacterium | reverse complement strand
TCCTCGTCGCCGGCCGCGCGCAGCGCGTCGGACGCGAGGAGCGTCGAGTGGATCCGCGCCGGGCCCGCGGGCGTCATCTTCACCTCGGCGTCGAGCGCCTCGATGAAGTCCTCCGGATCCGGCGGCGAAGGCATGAGCGCGCGCGCCTGCCGGTGGGCCAGCGCCAGCGACGGCGCGAGGTCCCGCGCCTCGGCCGCCAGCGCCTGCGAGCGCTCGCGCTCCCCGAGCGTCGCCAGGATCTCGCTGCACGCGAGCAGCCCCCGCGCGCGCCCGACCTTGTCGGCGAGCGCCCGCGCCTCCTCCTCCAGCCACGCCGCGCGCCCCGCGAGCGTCTCGCGTGCGACCTCGGAGAGCCACGCGCTCGCCGGCTTCTCGTTCTCCCACGTCCGCGTCGGCGCCTGGATGGCCGCGGCGGTCCGCGCCTCCAGGCCCGTCGGCTCCTCGTCGTCGTCCCCCGGCGAGGACTCCGAGCGCTTCGCGGTGAGCGCGGCGCGGGCCCGGGCGATGGCGGCGTCGCTGCCGACCATCGTCTCCTCGTTGGGATCGTACTTCCGCGCGTCGGGCGCCAGCAGCGCCGGACCACGGCCCGGAGGCTCGGGCGCGCCCGGAATCACCTGGGTCGTCGACGCCGGTACCGCCTCCTCGTCCTTGAGCGGCTCCTCGGCGATGCTCGCCTCGGGGAGGGCGGTCACCTTCTCGGCGTCGTCGCCCGCGTCCTCCAGCGGCGGCGGCGGCTGGGACTGCGCCAGCAGGTCGTCCACCTCTTCTTCCGCCGGGCGCGTCGACTGCGCCGAGCGCGGCTCGGGATCCGCGAACGGATCGTACCGCCCGCCCGCGTCGATGCGCTCCTGCGCGTCGACCTGCGAGGGACGGCGGAGCGGCGTCACCTCCGCCGCCTCGGGCCGCGAGCCGACGACGGCCTTCGCGCTCGTGACGACCTCGCCGGGCGGCTCGCTCCCCGGTCGCAGGGGCGGCGCCGCCGCCGCGGGCAGCTTCGGCTGCGACTCGTCGAACGAGACGTCGACGCTGACGGTGGGCTCACGCTTCTCTTCGCGCGCGAAGAGCTGCCCGAGGCCACCGCGCGACACCGACTTCGGGCCGGCCTCCTCGGCGCGCGCCTCGCTCCGCAGGAGCTCGCGCGGGATCGCCGCGATGACCGTCGCGCCGCCCCCCTCGTCGTCGTCGATGAACGGCGGCGCCTCCGGCGACGGCGAGGCCGCGGACGGGCTCGACGGAGGTGGCGGCGGCGGCGGCGGCTTCGCGGCGCCGGTCGGCAGCGCCCTCGGCGGGAGGGGCGGGGGAGGCTTGGGGCGCGGAGGCGGTTGCCCGGCGGTGGGAGGGCGGTAGAGCGGCTTCGAGACCGACCCGCCCGAGAGCACCGCCGGCTTGTCCGTCGCGGTGTCCTTCGCGACCTCCGGGACGAACGACTTGTTCTCCCACTCGGAGAGCGCCTGGTCCCAGTCGATGTCCTCGAGCGCGTCGGGCGCCTTCTTGTCGTCGGTCATGCGCCGCCCTCCAGGCCGAGCGATCGACGCAGCTCGAGGTAGAGCGGTGAGAGGACGAAGCGCAGGAGCTCCTCGGCGCGCGCGTTGTTCTTCACCGCCGGCCCCAGCTTGTCGACCCCGACGCCCAGCACGTCGCTCAGGACGACGCTGGCGTCGCCGCTCGCGATCGCCGCCACGCGATCGTGCGAGGCGAGCGCGCGCTTGCTCCAAACCCGGGCGTCGGCGTTCGAGCGGACGATGGCGCGGCAGAGATCCCCGATCGCCTTGCGGGTCTTGCGGGCGATGGCCTTGCCGATGAGCCGTTCGATGTCCACGAGCATCGCGTAGGGCGGGTGCTCGATCGGCACCTCCGCCTCGCGGCACGCCGCGACCACGATGGCCGCGATGGTGATGTCGTCCCGGGAGCGGGTCACCGTCGTTCCCCGGACCATCGCGAGGAGCTCCCGCGCGATGCGCGCGCGTGTCACCGGCGCGAGCGGCGTGTTCACGCCGGAGCCGACGACGAGCGCGGGGCTCTCGCCCGGGATCCCCTGGACGCCGAGCGGCTCCTTGCCCCCGACGTAGAGGTCGAACTCGCGCACCCCGAACGCCCCGGCCCATGCGGCGATCTCGTTTCGTAGCGCAAGGCCGCTGCGCGGGTCGACCTTGTCGCGCTTGGTCACCCCGCACGCCTGGAGGTTCGGCCCCAGCGCCTCGGCGAGCGTCGGCCCCAGCACGACGAAGAGGTCCGCCAGCGGCCCCTCGTCGCCGGGGGCGAGGATCGACCGCATCATCGGCTCGCCGATGGCGATCTGCGGGGCCCGCGCCTTCTTGCACGCGAGCTGCGACAGCGCCTGCTCGCTCTGCGCGTCGCCGGCCCCGAGCGAGAGCAGCGCGCCGAGGGCGGCCTGCTGCTGCGCGTCGTCACCCATCGCGCGGGCCACCCGCACGAGGCGGCGCACCGTCGTGACGTCCGTCGGCCGTTTCTGCAGGTTCGCGATGAGCGTCGTGTGCGCGTTCTTGAGCAGCCGCTCGCGCAGGCTGGCCGGGTGGTCGGTCTGCAGCAGCATGTCGAGCGCCTCGCCGTCGGTCGGCGCTTCCTCGAGCAGCTTGACGATCGCCTTGGCCGCGCCCTGCGGCTCGCTCAGGCGGTCCCGGTGGATGGCCATCGCCAGCCGCGCCGCCTCGATGCGCCCGTCGGCCTCGGGTCGCTCGTGCATCAGCTCCTCGAGGATCGACGTCGCCTCCTTCCACGAGCCCGTGCGCGCCGCCGCGCGCGCGAGCCGCTCGCGCACCGGCAACGACGAGAGCTTCGCCGCGTGCAGCGCGAGCAGGATCTCGAGCGCCTTGTCGTAGCGATCGAGCTTGTTCTCGTAGAGGTCGACCGCCGCGACGCCCGCGGTCATGCGGCTCTTCGGGGGGGCCGCGTCGAGCACGGCGAGGCGCGCCAGCGACTCGGCGGCGGCCTCGAAGTTGCCGCGGCGGATGTTGATCTCGCCGAGCAGCGCGAGCGCGCCCACGTGGTCCGGGTCGAGCATCGTCACGTGCTCGAGCGCGTGGAGGGCGCCGTCCTGGTCGCCCTTCTCGCGGAGGACGCGCGCCTGCTCCCAGAAGAGCTTCTGGATCTCCTGCGGCTCGTCGGTCGCCTCGAGCCGGCGGGTGATGAGCTCGAGGAGCTTGTCGTTCTCCTTGCGCTCGCGTACGCGGCGGAAGAGGCGATCGAAGGCGACCCCGCGCCGCGAGTCGCGCGCGAAGCTCGCCTCGAGGGCCTTCTCGCCCTCCACCTCGTCGCCGAGCTCGATCCACGTGAGCGCCGCCTCCTCCCACAGCGCCGCGCCGCGGTGCGCGTCGAGGCAGCGCGCCCCGAGCTCGGCCGCGGCCCGCGCGCGGAGGGCCTTGTCGCCGCTCTGCTGGCCGCACGCGCGCAGCCCCTCCCAGGCCGCCAGATCGCCCGGTCGCGCCGCGACCGCCTTCTCGAACGCCGCCTTCGCGGCGTCGGTCTCGTTCGCGGCGAGGGCCGACCACCCCGCCATCGACGTCGCGTCGATGGCGGCGTCCTCGCCGAGCGCGTCACCGAGCTCGATCAGCGCCGCCGTCCGGCGTCGCGGGTCGCACCCGGGCGGCGAGAGCTCGAGGTTCGCCAGGCGGGCCGCCGGCGAGGTGCCCACGACGAGG
>JBEKGQ010000788.1:0-3663 GCA_050012715.1 Polyangiaceae bacterium | reverse complement strand
ACCTCCTCGTTGTGCGAATGCAAGTGGAGCAGCTCCCACAGGCGAAGGGAGGCGACCGAAGCGAGGTCGCAGTCCCCATCGTTCGCGTCGCAGTAGGTCGCGATCGCTTTCGGGCTCGCCTCCGGGTACCGCCGTGCGACCGCCGTGCGGAAATACGCGCGAAATCGGTCCACGCACGTCGCCGACAGCCCTTCGGCCGCATCCTCATCACACACCTTCGAGGCGTACTCGACGAGCTTCCCCTCCGCTGGGAACCCTTCAAGGAGTGCGTCAATCAGCAAGCCGCAAGGATGGCCCGGTGCGGCGTCGGCGCACGAGACGCGGACCAGCGCGCCCGTCGCGGAATCCGTGAGGCGTCGCAGACGCAACTCGTAAGAGGCCTGGATCTCCTGCGGCGAACGCGCAGGACCACACGCGCAAATCAGCGCCGTGCCGATGACGACTGCGACGATCGTGCGAAACATGCCCAGCCTCCCCGATCCTACCCCGGTTTGGCCCGTCGAGCGCGATGCGCCCTACGCGCCGCGCTCGCACCTCTTCCCGTCGAGGGCCACCACGCCTGCGCGGGCTGGCCGGCGTGCCGGAGGCGAGCGCGGCGCGCTTCGCGTCCGCGACGTTTCGTGACGAATCATCCGTCGACACGGAGAAGCAAGGGGGACTACGATCCGCCGGCGCCGGGCCTTCCTGCCGTTCTGCAAGGGCTTGCAACCGTTGACTTTGCGCTCTCTCCCACCGCGCTGTTAACCGCCGGGTCGCAGGTTCGAGTCCTGCAGCCGGAGCCAGGCACGCGGTTCGCTGAATCGCGCGCCGGCCTTTTCCCAGGCTTCGGCGGTGCCGGCCGGCGCCGGAGACGGGCGAGATGGGGGTGTCTGCAGACGGTTTGGGGCAGACGCCGCTCTGTGCGGTGAAGAGCTTCGGTGTCTGTGGTGCTCTCTGTCGGGATGGGGTCCATGGCCCCCCGGCGCGTCTGTGGTGTTCTTGAAGACGCGTCTGTGCGTGTTCTTGAGAACCGGGGCCACAGAGCAGCACAGACGCAGCGCGCGCCATCAGAACCACGGGCATCTCTCGAGCCCATCCACCGCGAGCGCGAACTGGGTCTCGGGAGTCGCGTCCCGACCTGGAAGGCACATCGCCGGCCAGAGAACGCTGACTTGCACCGCGAGCCGGCCTCTCCGCCCCCAGTGGCGCGTCGGCGCGGCGAAGCCGTCCCCCACCGTGCGGCGAGCCGACGAGGCGACAGGGAGGAAGGCGGTGCCCGACAGAGCGGCGAGCACCACAAGGCCAGCCGCCCGATGAAACCACCGCGCGCGTCGCACGCGCGCGCCGAAGCGCACGACGTCGGCGTCGAGCTGCGGCAGCGGGGCCGGCATCCTGTAGGGCGTCACGGCGGCGCAGAATGGACAACCGGTGCCGGCTGCTGTTCCCCCCGGAGGAGGAAGGCATGACGAACGTCCTCACAAACTGTCGACGCGGCGCCACGCCCTCGTTGTTTTCTCACGCTCGAATGGCCCGGGCTCGACGGCGTGGCCCCAACGAGCATGCGAGAGTTGCGCCGTGGACGACGAGCTTGGGCATCGATCGAGTCCCTGGTTTCGCTGGTGATCGCATGCTTGGCGCCGTTCGCAAGAATTTCCCCCTGACCACGAGCTGCAGCAATGCGCTACCGCGAGACCGATCGCGACGGTGGCAAGCTCCGCCAGCTGTGGAGCCTTGCCATGGAGGACGATCAGCGACGCAACTACTGTGATGATGGGAAGCGGCCATCGCAGCCAGAGAACTCCTTGCGCCTGTCGCGCCGTCAGCGGCCTGCAAAACGGGGGGACCACGGCCGTGGACGCGACGACGGCAGTGGGCGGATGCGGGGCCCGGTACACGCAGTTAGCTTTTCGCACGCAGGGCTGCAGCGCGCCAGTCGCCGCGCACCGCGGTACCCGCGCGGTGGGTCCTTCACTGACGTCCCGTTTCAAGTGGAGAGCCGAACGCCATTCGCCTCAGGAACGACAGCACTTCTTGAACTTCCTCCCGCTACCGCATGGGCATGGATCGTTCGCGCCCGCCTTCGGGCCCTCCCGCCGAACGGTCTCCTGCTTCGGGAACGCCGGCCGGAAGCTTGGGTCGTCGTGAAGGTCGCTCCGAATCTTGGAGTGGTCGGGATGACCAGGGTCGTCGACGATCTCCTTCCACAGGTCGTAGTGCTGCTCCAGGCGTGCGCGGTACTCGGGGTCCGTGGCCAGCATGTTCTCGACGAAGCCGTGGAGCGCCTCCGACAGATCGCTCTGCGGGTTGATCGGGTCGATGAAGAGCTGGCCCTCGTCCTCGAACGGAGGCTTCGGAGGCTCGAAGGCGTAGTTGAGGGTCGCGACCTGGCGTTTGCCCTCCGCGTGCCAGATCTGGAGCAGCACGCGCCGGCAGTCGCAGCGTGGCTCGGTGCAGAACGCCTCGCGCAGCAAGTACGAACCGGCCGGCAAGGCGCCGTGCCGCGTCACGGTGATCGCGCGCGACTCGCTGCGCGCGAGATCGGGAAAGAGCTCGTCGAAGGGCGCCATCGTCATGGTCGACTACCAGCTTCCCTTGAGCCAGTGACGGTACGCCTCGATCCAGTCGGCTCCCTCCGGCCTCGGCGAGGGCAACGGCAGATCGACCAGGCCGATGCTGACCTTCTTCTTGCCGCGCCTGCACACAGCGACGAGCTGGCCGCCGTCGCGCTGATCGATGGCATCGACCGTCACGCGCGCACCGAGCACCTCGGTCTCGAACGGCAACTCGAGGTAGTTCTCGAACATCGTGAACCAGCCGGTCGTCTGCTCCGACTCGTCGTACGCGTCGACGGTCGCCTCGGCGACCATCTCGGCCAGCTTGCGAGCGCTCAACCGAACGCGAGCTCGTCCTGGCTTCTTCTTCGCCGCGCTCGACTTCGTCACGGGTTGCCGCGCTCCTTCGCCCTGCCGGCGCGCATCGTACGAAACGCCGCGTGGCCGGCAAGAGGCCTCGACGCGCCGGAGCTCCCGAAGTTGAGCTTGGCCCGGGCGCCGAGCGCCCCGCGGGCGACCTCGTCGTAGGCTCTCGCGGCCTCCTCCTCGTCCGCGAACAACCCAGATGACGAAGCTCGCCCGGAGCCGCCCCCGCGGGACGAGGATCATCTGCACCTACCGAAGGACGAGCAACGCGGCCACGAGGACGAGCACGACGAGGCCGCTGATCGGCCACGCTGCCATCCTGAGTGAGCACGTCCCGCCAGCCGGCAAACCCGATCACGGGCAGGCGGTCGGGTAGACCTGTGGTGAGCGTCCGGTCGCACGACCTACAAGCCCGGTCGCACGTCGTGTAGGCCCGGTCGCACGTCGTGTAGGCCCGGTCGCACGTCGTGTAGGCCCGGTCGCACGTCGTGCAGGCGCGGTCGTACGTCGTGTAGGCCAGGTCGCACGTCGTAGAGCCCCGGTCGCACGTCGTGCAGGCCCGGTCGCACGTCGTGTAGGCCCGGTCGCACGTCGTGCAGGCGCGGTCGCACGTCGTAGAGCCCCGGTCGCACGACGTGCAGGCGCAGTCGCACGTCGTGCAGGCGCGGTCGCACGTCGTAGAGCCCCGGTCGCACGACGTGCAGGCGCAGTCGCACGTCGTGCAGGCCCAGTCGCACGTCGTTCAAGCCCGGTCGCACGACGTACA
>JBEKGQ010000787.1:0-3668 GCA_050012715.1 Polyangiaceae bacterium | reverse complement strand
TGCACGTCCGGGGGCGGGTTTCCCCCGGGGTAGGCGCGCGAGACCATGCGCGAGAAGAGCGCGGCGCGGCTCGCCCACTCGATGACTCCCTCGCTCTGCGGAGGCGGCGGCGGCGGCGGCGCCACGTTGTCGCCCGTGGCCGCGACCTCCCACGGCGTGCTCGGCAGGCTCCGCTGGAGGGTCTTCAGCTCTTCGTGGAGGTGGTGCGCGTCCTGGAAGCGCTTTCGCCGGTCCTTCTCGAGCAGCTTGACGACGATGCCCTCGGCCGCCGGCAGCACGTCCGGCTTGATCGACCGTGGGCGCGGCGCGACGGCGGTGCGCTGCATCTCGAGGAGCGTCTCGCGATCGTCGCTCCGGAAAGGGAGCTGCCCGGTGAGCATCTCGAAGAAGAGGACGCCCAGCGCATAGAGATCGCTCTGCGCCGTGGCCTCTTCGCCGCGCGCCTGCTCGGGCGCCATGTACTCCGGCGTTCCGAAGACCGCCCCCTTCGGCGCGAGCCGGGGATCCATGGCGAGGTGGGCGAGGCCGAAGTCGAGGATCTTGACGAAGTCCTTCCGGCCGCCGCGCGTCGTCAGGAGGATGTTGTCGCTCTTGAGGTCGCGGTGGACGACGCCGAGGTCGTGGGCGCGCGCGAGGGCGGCGCACATCTGCTCGAGGATGTCGACGCCGCGCGACAGCTGCATCGTGCCGCGCGCGAGCTCGCTGGAGAGCGAGGTGCCCACCAGGTACTCCATGACGAGGTAGAGCTCGCCCTCCTCGGTCTCGCCGATGTCGTGGATGTCGATGATGTGGGCGTGGTCGACGCGGTTGGCGGCGCGCGCCTCGCGGAGCATCCACGCGCGCAGGTGCGTCTCTCCGCGCAGATCAGGCCGTATGAGCTTCACCGCGACGATGCGGTCGATGAGCACGTGACGGGCCCGGTAGACGACGCCCATGCCCCCTTCGCCGATCCGCATCTCCAGGCGGTACCGGCCCGCGATGACGCGGCCGAGCATGGGATCCGTCGGCTTGGACGGCTGCGCAACTCGTTGTGCCATTCTGCTCCGCTCCGCTCGTGGGACTTTCCCCCCCCCGCGGCTCTCAGCAAGGAGGGTATCAGCGCACGGGGCGTACGGGGACGGTCAAAACGCGATGCGCAGAACCGGCAGGTGGAGCTCGGCGGGGTTGTCCCGCAGGCCGTAGGCCTTGGCCTCGGTCACCGAGAACGCCGGCTTCACCGCAACGACCGGAACCCCGAGGCGGAAGGCGCCCTGGTGCAGGTCGAGCAGCGACTGGGGAGGCGGGGTGGGCGCCGCCGCCGGGGGTGGCGGCGGAGGGGGCGGTGTGGGCGCGCCGCCGGGGGTCGACGTGAAGCTGCTGCCGCCGGGCGCGCCGGGCTCCGCCGCGGGGCCGGGCGTACGGTCCTCCGTGGCCCCCTCTTCGGGCTGGTAGCGCGTCGCGTTCAGGGTGAGGACCACCGCGGGGATGACCAGCGCGAGCCCACCGGCGAGCATGTACATCGGGGCCATGCCGTCGGAGGAGCCCTTCTCCACCTCGTAGCCGCCGACCGCACCGCCGCCCGCGCCCACGACGGCGCTGATGAAGTAGACCCACCCGGAGTGCACCCCGGCGATTCCCTCGATGATCACCGGCACCTCGGCGCCGAGGAGCGCCCCGCCGGTGATTCCCTTGCCGGTCGACGAGACCTCGTCGGCGCGTGCCTCGCGAAGCGGCGCGGCCACCACGGTGGCGCCGAGGACGGCGGCCATCGCGAAGGCGGCAGGGCGATGTTTGGTCGAAAAGGCCATGGTGTCCCTCGGTCTGGGGTGCTCGAACCTACCACGGTGTTCAAGGTGGTTCACTGGGCTTCGAGCCCCCGGCTTGGGCTAGCCTCGGTACGCAGGCCGACGTGCGAACACTGGACTTCTGGTTCGACTATTCGTGCCCCTACGCGTACCTCGCGTCGACCCAGGTCGAAGGGCTAGCGAGCCGGACGGGGGCGCGCCTCGTCTACCGTCCCATGCTCCTCGGCGGCGTCTTCGCCGCGAACGGCACGCCGCAGAAGCTCTTCGCCACGCTGTCGGCGGCCAAGGCGGCGCACAACGCGCGCGATCTCGACCGATGGGCCGACCTCTGGGGCGTCCCGCTCGTGATGCCGGCCGGTCATCCGCTGCGCACCGTCGAGGCGCTGCGCGCGACGGTCGCGAGCGGCATCGACCCGCGCGTCGTGCACGGCCTCTATCGGGCGTACTGGGTCGAGGGCCGGGGCCCCAGCGACGAAGCGACCCTGCGCGACGTCCTCTCGGCGGCCGGGCACGAGGCGGGCACCATCCTCGAGGCCATCGCGCGCCCCGAGGCGAAGGACGACCTGCGGAGACGGACGGACGAAGCGATCGCGCTCGGGATCTTCGGCGCGCCCGCGTTCGTCGTCGACAGCCGGATGTACTGGGGACAGGATCGCATGCACTTCGTGGAGCGCGATCTCACGGACGGGAGAGGCTGATGCACACGCTGGAGATCTACTGGGACTTCTCGTCACCGTTCGCGTACCTGGGCAGCACGCAGGCCGCGAAGCTCGCCGAGCGCACGGGCGCCACCCTCGTCTGGCGGCCCATGCTCCTCGGAGGTGTCTTCAAGGCCATCGGGCAGGCCGACGTGCCGCTCTTCACGTGGAGCGACGCGAAGAAGAAGTACTACTACGAGGACATGCACCGCTGGGCGGCGTACTGGGACGTCCCGTTCAAGTTTCCCACGCGCTTTCCGATGCTCACGCTGAAGGCCATGCGGACCTACCTCGCCCTCCCCGAGGCCCGGCGCGACGCCTTCCGCGAGGCGACGTTCCGGGCCTACTGGGCCGAGGACCGCGACATCGCGGACGACGGTGTGCTGCGGGCGCTCGTCGGTGCCGAGGCGGACGACGTGATGGCGCGGACGCAGGACCCGGCGGTGAAGAAGGCGCTCCTCGACGCGACCCAGGCCGCGGTCGCCGCGGGGGTCTTCGGCGCGCCGACCTGGGTCGTGGACGGCAAGGAGCTCTTCTGGGGGCAGGACCGGATCCCGCTCGTGGAGCGCGCGCTCCGGGCGTGAGCCTCGTCACGCCTTCCGGGCGTCGAGCCGCCGGCGCCCCACCGCGGTGAGGAGCGCGGTCAGCGACAGGAGCACGAAGCCCATGATGCCGGGGCTCAGCGACTCGGCGCTCCCCTCGAGGATGATCTGCGAGCGCCGGTTCCAGTCGTCGATCTCGCACACGACGCGGAAGACGGTCGCGAAGTCCGAGCACATGCCGGCCAGGATCGACCAGAGCGTCGCCCGGGACATCCACTTCACGAAGCCCTCGTGCCTCGCGTCCGGCCGGGCCGCGTAGAAAGCGGCCGTCGCCAGGGCGACGAGGCCGAAGATGACCACCGCGAACATCGACCAGCCGCCGTCCCGGAACAGCGTGTAGAGGCTCCTCATGCCCGCCAGAACACCATCGGCGGTGGCCTGTGACCGACTTTTTCGCGTTCGGGCGCGAGCACGCGACGATCGGTAGCGTACTCGAGGCGATCGGTAGCGTACTCGAGGCGTACGCAGGCGTACTCGAGGTGATCGGGAGCGTACTCGAGGCGTACGCAGGCGTACTCGAGGCGATCGGTAGCGTACTCGAGGCGTACGCAGGCGTACTCGAGGTGATCGGTAGCGTACTCGAG
>JBEKGQ010000786.1:0-3669 GCA_050012715.1 Polyangiaceae bacterium | reverse complement strand
GCCAGGAAGCCCGACGAGAGCGTGCAGCACCTGCGCGATCGGCTCTCGGGGCATGTGGAGCACGGCGACGGCGACTTGGAGGCCGAGCTCTACGACGAGAGGGAGCTCGGCGAAGTGGCGGCCGCGCTCGACTACGGCAAGGACCCGTGGGCGACGCGCACCGGGCCGATGCGACGCGCGTACCGCTCGCCGGCGGACGGCAAGCTCTCCGAGTTCGCGCTCTACGTCCCGCCGGACTTCGACCCGGCCAAGAAGTACCCGCTCATCGTGGCGCTCCACGGCATGAACGGACACCCGATGCAGATGCTCATGTGGCTCTTCGGGCACGACGACCCGATGCACGACGGGAGCTGGGAGGACCGCCACCCGCGCCGCGAGCTCGAGCGCCTCGGGGCGGTCGTCGTGGCGCCCGACGGCCACTTCAACGCGATGTACCGGGATCTCGGCGAGGCCGACGTGATGCGCGTCACCGACTGGGCGATGGCGCACTTTCCCATCGACGAGGCGCGGGTCACCATCACCGGTCCGTCGATGGGCGGCATCGGCACCGCGGCGTGCGCCCTGCACCACCCGGACCGGTTCGCCGCCGCCGAGCCCCTGTGCGGCTACCACAGCTACTTCGTGCGCGGCGACATCGGCGGCGCGCGCATGAAGCCCTGGGAGCACTTCATCGCCGAGGAGCGGTCGAACGTCATGTGGGCCGAGAACGGGCTCTACATCCCGATGTTCGTCGTGCACGGCACGCAGGACTTGCCCGAGGAGAACAGCGGCGTCCTCATCGACCGCTACAAGGACCTCGGCTACTCGATGAAGCACGAGCACCCGGACCTCGGGCACAACGTGTGGCAGACGACCTACGAGGAGCTGAAGGGCGCGCACTGGCTGACGTGGCACCAGCGCCCGCTGCACCCGCGGGCGATCCGCTTCAAGACGCCCAGCACGCGCTGGGCGGACGACGCGTGGGTGCACGTGAAGGAGATGGCGGCGAGCGACCAGTGGGGCGAGGTCATCGCGCGCATCGACAAGGAGAACGGGATCCGCGTCTCGACGCGCGGGATCGCGGACCTGGCGCTGGACCGCGACGCGGAGCGCATCGACGACGCGGCGCCGGTCACGATGAGCATCGACCAGAGCAAGCTGGTGTTCCAGGCCGGCGAGCCGATCGAGGCGCACCGCGAGCGAGCCGCGTCGAGCGGCGCGGACGGCGAGGGCAGCGGCGGCGGGGGCGCGTGGAAGGCGGGGCCGGCCGCGCACGAGGGCGTCTACAAGCACGGCGACATGACGGGGCCGATGCGCGACGTGCTGAACGGGTCGGTGATCTTCGTGTGGGGCGCGAGCGATCCGGCGCAGGCGCGGGCGAACGAGGAGGCGGCGCGGGGCTGGGCGCGGGTGCGCTGGGGGGTCCACGTGGACTTCCCGGTGATGAGCGACACCGAGTTCTACGCGCGCGGCGAGGTGCTCGCGAACGAGCGCGCGCTCTTCCTCGTGGGCAACGCGAAGTCGAACCGCGTCGTGCGCGAGCTCGAGCCGGGCCTGCCGATCCGCATCGAGGGTGACGACGTGGTGCTCGGGAGCAAGCACTTCGCGCCCAGGGGCGGCGCGGCGGGCGCGGCGGGTCAGAGCCAGCTCGGCGTCGCGTTCATCCGGCCGAACCCCCGGCGCGCGGACCGCTACGTCGTCGTCGTCGAGGGCGTGGGCCCGCTCGGGACGTGGCGCTCGCTATCCCTGCCGGACATGCTGCCGGACTTCGTCGTGTTCGACGAGGACGTGGCGCCCGCGCGCGGCGGCCTGATTCTCGGTGGAGGCAACGTGCGCGCCGGCGGGTTCTTCCGGAGCGACTGGTCGCTCCCCGCGACGCTCTGAAGAAGCTATAAACCCCGAAGCCCATGCTTCCCGTCCGACTTCGCCTTCCCCTGATCGCCGCGGCCGCCGTCGCCGTCACCCTCGCGGACACCGACGCGCGCGCCGACGAGCAGTCCATCATCAAGCAGTACGGCGAGCACCCGAGCTACTTCTTCGAGGCCGAGCCTCACCTGTCGCTCGGCTTCGGCTACCCCTTCGATGGGAACAACTGGCTCGGGGTGGGCTTCCGCGGGACGTTCCACATCACGAACGGCTTCATCAAGGGCATCAACGACAGCATCGGCGTCGGCGTCGGCTTCGACTTCGCGCCCGGCTGGGGCGGCTACTTCCTCGTCCCGGTCGTGATGCAGTGGAACTTCTGGCTCTCGACGCACTGGTCGGTCTTCGGCGAGCCGGGCATCGCGTTCACGAACGCCCCGCTGCGCGGGTTCGATCCGGTGCTCTACGTGGGCGGGCGCTACCACTTCACCGAGAAGATCGCGCTCACCCTGCGCGCGGGCTACCCGGACTTCTCCGTCGGCGTCTCGTTCCTGTTCTGAGAGGACGCGCTTGTCGCGGTCGTGCGGCTCTCGCCAAAGAAGCGCCCCTCCCCCGCGAAGGACCGCGGGAGAGGGGCGAGTGGCTACCTGACTTGCTGCTTCGTGACCCGCGCCGCTAGGACTTCGGCGCGGCGGGGACGACGGCCTGAGGCGCCGTCGCGTTGGGGGCCGGCGAGGCCACCGGCGGGGTCGGCGTCGTCGCGGGCGCGCTCGCCGTCGCCGGTTGCACCGGCGGCGTGACCGTTCCCTTGATCTTCGCCTTCTCCTTCTTGCCCATCGTGTTCCTGGCGGTTCGCGTCGCCGCACGCTTCTGCGCGGCGAGCTGCTTGACCGCGACGGTCGGGGTCGTCTGCTTGGGAGCCGTGAAGCCGAAGTCCGCGATGAGCGGGCTCGTCTCGCCGAAGAGATTGAACACGTAGGCCTTCAGTCCCTTCTCCACGGCGTTGACCTGCTTGCTGAGTGTCTCGAGAGCCGCCACGGCTGCGAGCCAGCTGGCCCGGGCGGCGGCGACCGCGTTGATCGCGTCGACGCGGCTCTGGATGAGCGCGACGAGCGTGATCGTGGTGAATGTCGTGCCCGCGAGGGACAGGCTCGACACCGTCTTCAGGTCCTTCTGGATGCCCGCGATGACCTGACTGTCACGGGCCTGGATCGTCATCTTGTTCTGGTTCGACATGGTTCTTCTCCTTGGTGGGGTCTCGTGTGCTGCGACCCGGTATGGCAGGGCGCGGCGCCGGATTGCGTCGCGGGCCTCCTCACCGGGCGTCTGCATGGATAGGGGCTCGGTTTTCGGCGTCGGTGCCGTCGGCTGGACCGATTTCCGATCTTTCTTCGTCGATGGCCCCTCCGTCCGGCCTGGCCGGGGCCCCGGCCGGGCCGAAGAGCAAGCCGGCCGCGGCGAAGGAGGCCCCCCCCGCTCCATCCAACGAGGCGGCCACGCCGACGAACGGGCCGTCCGGCTCGAGGACCACCCTGGCGACGGCGTCCGGCAAGTCGGCCTCGCCGGCGACCGAGGCGGCAGGGCCGTCGGCCGCCCCGTCCTCGGTGAGGAGCGGACCGGCGAAGGCGTCGACCGCGCCCAACTCCACGGACGACGCGCTGGCCGTCGCGAAGCTCGAGCCGGCCGGCGGGTCCACCCCGTTCCTCGCGACGGCCGGCTCGCTCTACGCCCCGTCGTCCCGCCTCTACGCGACGGCCACCCGCCCGGCCGCCTCGACCCCCCCGCTCTTCACGCCCACGCCTCTCCCGCTCGCCCTGGTCAGCCCCA
>JBEKGQ010000785.1:0-3669 GCA_050012715.1 Polyangiaceae bacterium | reverse complement strand
TCGGCGTCGAAGAAGCTCGGGTCCATCGTCGCGTCGGGGGTCGCTGGCGTCTCGAAGCCGGTCCCCGCGAAGAGCTCGACCGTGGGCCTCACCCAGTAGCTGGCGCCGGCTCGGATCGCGTACGTGTCGTTCCAGTCGCGCAGGTAGTTGGCGATGACGCCGCCCCCGCTCGCGTCCGATCCGTCGGGGTAGACGATGCACCGGTACCCCTGGAGGGCCACGCACTGCGTCTTGTTGACGCTCCAGCGCGTGTATTCGCCGAAGAGGCGAAGCTCGAGGTCACTGCTCGGGCGCCACCTCGCGCCGACCCGCACCATGTCCGGCAGCGCTCCGGTGAACGTGACCTTCGTGCTCAGGTTGCCCGGGGGCTGCGAGTAGGGCGTCGCGATGTCGAGCGTGCCGTTCATCGTCTGCGGGCCCATGTTGGGCTGCGACTGGTACGAGGCGGCGAGCCACAGGCGGCCCGGGACCGCCTCGAGCATGGCGCCCGCACCGAAGCTGCCCGTGGTACCGCTCACGTTCAGCGTCGCGCGCCCCTCGCGCTGCGTGTCGGGCGTGCCGAGGCCGTTCGTGTTCTTCGCCTGCGAGAAGGAGACCGACGAGAGGATGACGTTGCCCGAGACGCCGACGCTCAGCGGACCGAGCCGATACGCGGCTCCGACGGTGCCGTAGATGTACGTGAGGGCGCCGTCGATGACGTGCCACCGTTGCACGCCGTCGGCCGCGAGCGGGTACTGCGAGCCCAGGAACTGCTTGTTCTGTTGCCAGCTCTCTCGGCCGCCGAACGGAACGAAGAGACCGGCGCCCACCGCGAAGTTGCCGAGCCTCGTCGTGGCCCCGAGCGCCGGCCCGCCGAACACGTTGAAGAGGCGCGCCGTACCCGCGTTCGCGCCCTCGCCACCAGGCGGGTCCGGAGGGTCGGTCGGAGCCAGCGCGTGAGTCCACGTCGCGCCGCGGAGGGCCAGCGTGCCGTCGAGGTAGATGTGCGTCCCCTCGCTGAAGCCGATGCCTCCGGGATTGTAGTAGAGCGCGGTGGGGTTCGTGGTGACGACGGTTCCCTGTTCGCCGCCGAACCGCGCCGTCTCGAAGCCCGCGGCGCGAGCGTCGAAGGACCAGCCCGCACCGACCGCCGAGGAAACCGCGACGAGGCCGCCGGCGACGACGGCCCGGTGCGCGCGCATCACGGCAGCGCCGAGAGCGCGTCCGCGCACGTCGCCGTGCTGTCGAGCACCTGGGCCACGAACGTCGCGCTGCCGGGGGCGTAGACCGTCCGGTTCTGGTCGAGGAAGTCCGCCTGCGTGTTGGCGGCGTTGGTCGTGCAGGTCGACCCGCCCTTGATGTGGCAACCGACCACGTGGTTGTCGAAGTTCATCACCGTGGCGCTGCCCGACAGCGCCGTGCACGAGGTCCAGTTCCCGCTCAGCGAGACCCGCGTCCGGGTGGCGATGTAGGCCTGATCGGCGCCCGGCGCCGAGCCGGCGAGGCCGATGGCGGTCGGCGGCAGGACGTACCCGTTGCCGCTGAAAGGGCTCGCCGTGATGCCGGGGTTGCCATCGCTGTCGCTGTCGGGGAACGTCGTGCCCGAGGGGAAGGTCCACGAGGAGCTCGGCCAGACGTAGGTCGTCGGGTCGACCGACGACGGTAGCGACAGGCCGATGAGCGCGAGGGTCGGATCGATGCTGAAGGTGCTCGGCGGGCCCCACCCGGTCTGCGAGCCGGTCGACGCGTACGTGGGCATGGATGGGTTCGCCCACACCGTCGCGGGGATCTGGATCTGCACCTTGCTCCCGCCGGCGGCGATCGTCCCGAGCGCGTTGAGGTCGAGGTCCGGCAGCGACAGGCCACACGTCTGGCTGCTGCCGGTGAACTGGTTGCCGTTCGCGGTGAACTTCGAGAGCAGCCACACGTGAACGTCGCCGGTGCCGGCGTTGCCGGCGGTCGTCGCCGGCCAGGTGACGGAGATCGTGATGTTGGCCGCGACGGTCAGGCTCGTCACCGCGGTGCAGGCGCCCCCGTCGTAGTCGGAGCCACCGGAGCTCCCGCTCGACCCGCCCGAGCCGCTGCTCGTCGAGCCGCCGCTTCCGCCGCCCGAGCCGCTGCTCGTCGAGCCGCCGCTCGAGCCGCTCGAGCCGCTGGAGCTCGTCGAGCTACCCGAGCTGCTGGAGCTCGTCGAGCTGCCCGAGCCGCTCCCGCTGCTGGCGCCCGCGTCACCGGCCACCTGCGAGTTCGACGCTCCGCACGCCATCGCGACCGCGCCCGAGAGCGCGACGAACGAGCCTCGCGAGAGGACGGGGAACGCGGACAGCACACCAAAACGGAGCCACCGAGGAGGATTCATGGTTATCTCCGGTCTTCGAGAACGCGGTCGAGCCGCGACACCGCGTCGCGAACAGCGGTGACTTACCATTCGGTAAACGCGCCCCTCAAGGAAGGCCGCACGTGGCCCGTCAATGGGGCCGTGAAAGAGACGCCGCGCATGCTGCACCGTGTTACCAGCTGGTAGGAAGCGCCCCCATGCCCGCGACTCGCCCCCACGACAACGACGTCCGTTCGGCCACGCTGGCCGCGGCCACACGCCTCTTCGCGTCGCACGGCTTCGAGGGCACCGCCCTGCAGGCCATCGCGGACGCGGTGGGCGTGAGCAAGCCGGCGGTGCTCCACCACTATCCGTCGAAGGAGCACATTCGCCAGGCGGTCCTCGACAGCATCCTCGAGCACTGGAACCTGACCCTCCCCCGGCTCCTCCTCGCGGTGACGGCGAGCCGCACTGCCCGCTTCGACGCGGTCTTCGGGGAGCTCGTTCGCTTCTTTGCCGCCGACCCGGACCGCGCCCGCATCCTCCTGCGGGAGACGCTCGACCGACCGGTGGAGCTCCGCAAGCTCCTCCGCCAGGTCGTCCGCCCGTGGCTGGCCGCGGTCGCGCAGTACGTGCGCGTCGGCCGCGAGGCCGGGCGCCACTACCCCGACGTCGACGACGAGGCCTACGTCCTGCACGTCATCCAGCTCGCCGTCATGGCCACCGCGTGCGGCTCGGTCACGTCGACCGTCATCGACGGCGACGACGCGCGCGCGCGGTACGACCGCGAGCTCGTACGCATCGCGCGCAGCAGTCTGTTCTCGCCCGAGGTGGAGGCTATCTCCCCGGCTCCCGCCGGCCGCCGTAAGCGCGGCTGAACGAAGGTCGCATCGGTTCGCCGCGTATCGGCGTCATCTCGAGCCGCGAGGAGGTGCTCACGGCGCAGAACATCCAGCTCGGGCAGGATCTCTCCGAGCTCCAGGTGCACTGGCGCGACGGCATCGCCGCGATTCACCTCGCGGAGGCGCCGCCGCCGAAGGAGTGACGAGCGAAGGCCCGACGGAGCCTACTCGGCCGCGTCGGGCGCGACGCTTCCGCCGCCCTCCGTCCCGCCACCGGCGTCGACCGGGCTCGCCCCCGCGTCACCGCACTCGTAGGGCGTCCCCGTCGTCTCGCCGTTGGGCAGGCACCAGCCCGGGCAGAGCGTCGTCACCTGACAGACGCATCCCGGACCCGTCCCGATGTACTCGGTGGCGGGGCACCAACCCGGACCGGTCTGGGCCGCGGGGCACGGGCAGGGCGTGCTGCTCGAACAGGCCGCGACGATCAGACCGACGAGGAGACCGGGAAGGACGACGCGACGCATGGGTGGC
>JBEKGQ010000784.1:0-3674 GCA_050012715.1 Polyangiaceae bacterium | reverse complement strand
ACTCCCACCACCTGCCGCTCCTCGCCGCGTCGGCCGAGGGGTACAGGAACCTCGTCTGGCTCTGCTCGCGCGGTCACGTCGCGCCCGACCCTCGCGCGCCCCCCGGCGTCCCCTCGGTGTCGCTCGAGGACATCGCGTCGCACTCGAAGGGGCTCGTCGCGATGACCGGGTGCATGGGCGGGCTCGTCTCGCAGAAGATCCTCGAGGAAGGCGGCGAAGCGGGGGAGCGCATGCTCGGCCGGCTGGCGGAGATGTTCGAGCCCGGCGCCCTCTACGTCGAGCTGCAGGACCACGACCTGCCCGAGCAGGGCGTGCTGAACGGCCTCCTCGCCGACATGGCGAAGAAGCTGTCGCTGCCGGTGGTCGCGACCAACGACGTCCACTACGCCGAGGCCGCCGACGCCGAGGCGCACCTCTACCTCTCGTGCATCAAGACGGGCCGCTCCTACGAGGAGGCCAAGGAGCGCCACCACGGCTCGAGCGAGATGTTCCTGAAGTCGCCGGCCGAGATGGTCGACCTCTTCGCCGCGCACCCGGGCGCGGTCAAGAGCACGCTCGAGATCGCCGAGCGCTGCAAGGTCGCGCTCAAGCTCGGCGAGCCGATGCTCCCGAATTTCAAGGTGCCCGAGGGGTGCGACACCGAGGGCTACTTCCGCCACGTCGCGCGCGAGGGCCTCGTGCGCCGGTTCGAGGAGATGTCCCGGCAGGGAAAAGAGGTCGACCGCGAGGCGTACACGAAGCGCCTCGAGCGGGAGCTCGACGTCATCGCGGCGATGAAGTTTCCCGGGTACTTCCTCATCGTGTGGGACTTCATTCGCCACGCGAAGGAGAGCGGCATCCCGGTGGGACCGGGGCGCGGCTCGGGCGCCGGGAGCATCGTCGCGTACGCGATGCGGATCACGGACCTCGACCCCATCCCCTACAACCTGCTGTTCGAGCGCTTCCTCAACCCCGAGCGCATCAGCATGCCGGACTTCGACGTCGACTTCTGCATGGACCGGCGCGACGAGGTCATCTCGTACGTGCAGCAGAAGTACGGCGTGGAGAGCGTCGGGCAGATTGCCACGTTCGCGGAGCTGAAGAGCAAGAGCGTCGTGAAGGACGTGGCGCGGTGCGTGGGCATCACCCCGGTCGAGGCCCAGGGCATCGCGAACCTCATCCCGCGGAAGACGCCCGCGGAGACGTACACGATCAGCGAGTCGCTCGACCTCGAGCCGAAGCTGAAGGCGATGTACGACAGCGACCCGCGCATCAAGAACCTGCTGGACCAGGCGCGCAAGCTCGAGGGGCTGACGCGGCACGCGGGCAAGCACGCGGCGGGCATCGTCATCAGCGAGGGGCCGCTGTGGGATCACGTCCCGGTCTTCCGCGACGAGAAGTCGAGCGCGCTCGTCACGCAGTACTACATGGGTGACGTCGAGGCGGCCGGCCTCGTGAAGTTCGACTTCCTCGGCCTGAAGACGCTGACCGTCTTGCAGATCGCGGTGCGCCTCGTGAATGCGCGGCCCGATTTCGTGCGCGAGGAAAAGACGCTCGATCTCTCGGTCATCCCGATGGACGACGCGCTCACCTTCAAGCTCCTCGCGTCGGGCGAGACGAAGGGCGTCTTCCAGCTCGAGTCGGACGGGATGCAGCGCCTCTTCGGCGGCCTCAAGGCCGACAGCTTCGAGGACATCGTCGCCGCGGTGGCGCTCTACCGCCCCGGTCCGATGGGCGCCGGGATGCACGACGACTTCGTGAAGCGGAAGAACGGCCTCGCGCCGATCACGTCGCTCCACTCGCTCATCGACGAGCTCCTGAAGCCGACGTACGGCGTCATCGTCTACCAGGAGCAGGTGATGCAGATCGCGCAGCAGCTCGCCGGCTACACGCTCGGCGGCGCCGATCTCCTCCGCCGCGCGATGGGCAAGAAGAAGCCCGAGGAGATGGCGAAGCAGAAGAGCACCTTCGTCGACGGGGCGCTGAAGAACGGCGTGTCGCAGGAGGAGGCGGACCGCATCTTCGGCCTGCTCGAGTACTTCGCGGGGTACGGCTTCAACAAGAGCCACTCCGCGGCGTACGCGCTCATCACGTACCAGACGGCCTGGCTGAAGGCGCACTACCCGGTGGAGCTCCTCTGCGCGATCCTCACGAGCGATCGCGACCGCATCGAGAAGGTGGTGCGCACGATCGCCGACGCGCGGAGCATGGGCGTGACGGTGCTGCCCCCCGACGTGAACGAGAGCGATACGGACTTCAAGGTGGTCTACACCCACCCGGGCGGCGACAAGCCGCGGCGCCGCACCGACAAGGTGAGGGACGTGCTGGGTCCGCAGATCCGCTTCGGCCTGGGCGCGGTGCGCGGGCTCGGCGGGGCCGCGCTCGAGGCGGTCTTCGAGGCGCGGCGCGAGGGGCCGTTCCGGGATCTCTTCGACCTCGCGGCGCGCGTCGACGCGAAGCGCGTGAACAAGGCAGTCTTCGAGGCGCTCGTGCAGTGCGGCGCGTTCGACCAGACGCTCCAGGAGCGGAGCGTGACGCGGGCGCGCGCCTTTGCGTCGATCGACGTGGCGCTCGAACGGTCGCGCGCCGCGAGCCGCGACCGGGAGGCGGGGCAGACGAACCTCTTCGGCCTCTTCGACGCCGCGCCGCAGTCGAAGTCGGGCGCCCCGAGCGCGGGGGACTACCAGGACTGCCAGCCGTGGGACCGGAAGGAGCTGCTCGTGCGCGAGCGGCAGTCACTCGGGTTCTACGTGTCGGGCCACCCGCTCGAGCGCTACATGAAGGGCGACGCGGGCCTCGCGAAGATCGGCGCCTCGCCGCTCGCCGAGTGCGCGAGCATGAGCGACTGGGCGGTCGTGAAGATAGCCGGCATGGTCGAGGGCTACCGGGAGCGCATCTTCAAGGACGGGGGAGGGAAGGCGGCGTTCTTCGAGCTGGAGGATCTGACCGGACGCGTGAACGTGAAGGTGCGGGCGCGCGAGATCGACCAATACGCGCACATCCTCACGAGCGGCGATCCGGTGCTCGTCGAGGGCAAGGTGAGCTTCCCGCAGCGCGGGGAGGACGAGCCGGACGAGCCCGAGGGGCCGCGCGAGCCAACGATCCTGCTGAACTCCGTGCGGCCGCTGGCCGAGGCGGTCCGCGCCGATACGCGGTCGATCGCGATTCGCGTGCGGTCCGACCGGACGGCCCCGGCCGACCTGGCGCGCCTGGCGCGGGTGATGACGGAGTCGAAAGGCAGCTGCCCGGTGGCGCTCTACGTGGCGTTCCCCGACGGCGCGGAGGCCGTGCTCACCCTGGGCGAGGCGTGGCGCGTCGACGTGGCCGATTCGCTGCTGTCGGGCATCGAGCGCATCTTCGGCGAGCAGGTCGCGGAGCTGCGCTAGCGCGCCGCGCTCGCGGCCCGCGGCGGGGCGCAACGTCGCGTTCCGGGGCGCCTCGCCATTGCGCGGGCAGCGGGATTCCCATTCGGCACGGCGGCTGCACTGGCCTGCCCCATGCGCACGCGCCTCTTCGCGCTCGCCACGCTCGCGTCGGTGCTGATCGTGGCCTCCGCCCATGCCGACAAGGACGACAACCCGTTCGACGAGCCCGCGCCGGCGAAGGACCTCCCCGAGCTTCCCGAGCTTCCGACCCTGCCCGCTCTCCGCACCCTCCCCGACGCTCCCGCCCTCTCCACGCTCCCCGCCCTCCCC
>JBEKGQ010000783.1:0-3693 GCA_050012715.1 Polyangiaceae bacterium | reverse complement strand
CTCCAGCGGGGCCTCATGGCATCGACGCGGAGGAGGACCGCGGGGCTCCGGGCGTCATGGGCGGAAGGTACGCGATGCGGGGGAGTGCGGCGAGCCGAACGCGGCGAAGGGAACACCGGGTGGACAGGGTGAGCGCTCATGCCCACCCGTCGGTCGGCCCGGGTCGGTTGTTGCGTGCGATCGCCCAAAATGAACGGGGCATCCTGGCAGCCAACCTCGTCCGTACTACACCTAGCGCGCCGCTCCGAATCGCTCCCCATGCCGCCCTCTTCCCCTGGTTCCCCCGCCCTCACCTTCGAGCAACTCCTCCACACGCCGCCGGTGATCGCCGCGCTGGACCGCGTGCTCCCCAAGTACGGCTTTCGCGGGCAGGACCTGGACGACGGTCGCCAAGAGGTCTTCACGATGGCCCTCGCCGCGAAGGGCGACCGGCCGACGACGCAGGACGGCACGGTGGCCTTCTGCATCGTGCTGGCGCACCGGCTCGGCGTGAGCACGCTGATCAAGAACCGGAAGCGCGCGGAGGCCGGCTTCGCGGGGACGACGGATCGGGAGGACGCGGCGATCGCGATGACCCACGAGCGATGGGACGTCCTCGATCGGAAGAAGCTCCTCGAGGTGCTGCACCGATCGGTGCCGGGTCACGTCGTCGAGGCGTTCGAGGACATCGCGGAGGGGACGGCGCAGACGGAGATCGCCGCGCGCCGCGGGGTCTCGCACAAGAAGGTGCGCTCGGAGGTCGAGAAGGGGCGCTTCAAGCTCCGTCACGCGATCATCGCGGCGGGGATGGGCACGCTGCTCGCGGCCGGGGCCGCGGTGCTCCTCTACATCCGCTCGAACGCGACGCCGACCGAGGAGGCGCATCCGACGCCGAGCGCGCCGCCGACGCAGATGCTCGTGGAGGAGGACCCGCTCGCGAAGAAGAAAGCGCAGGCCGCGGAGCTGAGGCGGCAGGCGGCGGAGCTGTGCAAGGCGCGGCGCTGGGTGGAGTGCGGCCAGGCGCTCGACGGCGCGCTGGCCCTGGATCCCGACGGCGAAGACGATCCGGCGGTGGGGGCGATGCGCGACGCCGTCGACCGGGCGATGTCCGCCAAGCTGGCTCCGGTGCAGCCGACCCCGAAGCCCTCGGCGAAGCCGGCGCCGACGCCGAGGTAGAGTCACGCCATGTCCATGACGATGACCTACGCGGAGTACCTCGCGCTCCGCGGGATTGTCGAAACGCGAAGGCAGCGGCCGGTCGACTGGTGTCGGCGGCGGGGTGTGACTCAGCGGCGATCGTCGTGGCGATCCTCGTGGTGGTCGTCGTGAGCGTAGCGACCATCGCGGCCGTCGTGGACCCAGCAGGCGCTGGCGCCGAGCCCGAGTGCGACCATGAGCACGGTAACCTTGATGAGCTTTACGCCCACGGAGAGGATCATGGTCGAACACGAAGCAAGACGGAGGCCGCGGCGCGCTCGCTCGAGCTCGCTGGCCCTCGTCTTTGCCGTCGCGTTCGCCGTCCCCGTCGCCTGCAAGCCCCACCGCACGACGCCGTCCTCGGCCGACGCCTCCGCGGCTTCCGTGTCTCCTCCCGCGTCGGCGCTCGCCGACGACTCCGTCGGCGACTCTTCGGCGGGCGACGCTTCGCCCGGCGATGCTTCGCTCGCGGACGCTTCCCCGTACGACCTCGCCGCGGATCTGTCCCGCCGCACGGACGAGGCGCGGGCCCTCTTCCCGCGCTCCGCGTATCCGGCGCTTGCCACCCGCGTCGAGGGCACGGTCTATCTCCTCGTCGCCCCGCAGGGGCCAGCGATGGTCTCGGCCGGCGCGCATGAGCTGCGGCGCGCGCTCCGCTACTACTACGAGCGACCCTCGACGCCGGGGGACGCGTCGTCCCCTCCGCCGTTCGCGCGCCGCCCGGACCACGCGGTCTCGGTGTACCTCTTCGCGACGCGCGCGGCGTTCACCGACTTCGCGCGGCACGAGGGCGTCGATCCCGATCACCCGGTCGTGCTCTACGGCTTCGCGCTCCCCGAGCAGCACGAGCTCGTCATCAGCGGCCAGGAGGGGCTCGGTACGTTGCAGCACGAGACGGTGCACACGATGGTCCCGGACGCCGACTTCCCGGGCATCCCCCGGTGGATGGACGAAGGCCTCGCGTCGCTGGTGGAGCAGGCGCGGTTCGACCCCGACGGCTCGATGCACGCGCAGAGCAACGGGCGGTACCTCGTGCTCCAGCACGCGCTGAGGGCGGACGCCGGGCCGGCGCGACCGAGCCTCGCGGCGCTGTTCGCGATGTCGAACCACGAGTTCCTGGGCGGCAGCCCGCTCACGCCCGAGGGCAAGCGCGACCTGGATGCGAAGACCGCCGCCGAGCTCCTCCACTACGGGACGGCCCGGAGCTTCTGCCAGTGGGCCTTCGCGGAGCACCACGCGCTCTGGGCCTTCTATCACGCCTGGCGTGACGGCTTTGACCGCGACCCGACGGGGGAGAAGGCCTTCGCCGCGGTGATGGGCGGCAGCTTCGCCGCGCTCGAGGCCGACTGGGAGGCCTGGGTGATGGCCCAGCGGTGGTGAGGTCCATCGCGGGCCATCGCCCGATCCGGATCACCCGCGGTGATCGAGCGCGGTGAGCTGGAGGATGTTACCGCAGCCGTCCTCGAGCTGCGCGATGGTCGAGCCCATCGTCTTCGTCGGCGCCATCTTGAAGGTCGCGCCCTGGCCCTTGATGCGGTCGTACTCGGCCTGCACGTCGTCGACGAAGAGCATGAGCGCGGGCTGGCCCTTCTGGAACCTCGCCTCCTGGTAGGCCTTCGCCGCGGGATCGGTGTTGGCCTCGATCTGCAGCTCCGGGCCGTCGGGCTGCTCGGGCGAGGCGACGGTGACCCAGCGGTAGCCGTGGTTCGAGACGTCGGTCTTCTTCTTCAAGCCGAGCACCTCGGTGTAGAAGCGCAGCGCCTTCGCCTGGTCGTCCACGTGGATGGTCATCACCTTGAGCTTCATGGGGTGTCTCCTTTCGAGTTGCGAACCTAGCCGGTTGACGTTCGGGCGGGGAGGAACGTGACATTGGGCCTGTGTCACAATCCGGCCGCCTGGTCCGTCATGCCTGCGAGACGACCGAAGGGAGCCGAACGTGACGGACGCAGCCATGACCGCGCAATTCGAGGAGCAACGACCGCGCCTGCGAGCGGTCGCGTACCGCTTGCTGAGCTCGACGAGCGAAGCGGAGGACGCCGTTCAGGAGACGTGGCTGCGGCTCACGCGCGCCGACGCGGGCGCGGTGGACAACCTCGGCGGCTGGCTCACCACGGTGATCACGCACGTGTGCCTCGACATGCTCAGGGCGCGGAAGACGCGGGAGAATGCGGCGCCGGCGATCGAGGCGGAAGGCGCGGCATCGGAGCCCATCGATCCGGAGCGCGAGGTCCTGCTCGCGGACGCGGTGGGCTCCGCCATGATGATCGTCCTCGACACGCTCACGCCGGGCGAGCGTGTCGCTTTCGTGCTGCACGATCTCTTCGCGCTTTCGTTCGAGGACATCGGCGCGATCGTCGGCCGGTCGGCGATCGCGACGCGGCAACTGGCGAGCCGCGCGCGAAGGCGCGTCCAGGGGGCCGGAGAGAGAGAACAAGAGCTCCCTTCCCAGCGCGAGGTCACCCAGGCCTTCATGGCCGCCTCGCGCGACGGCAATCTCGAGGCGGTGCTCGCCGTGCT
>JBEKGQ010000782.1:0-3706 GCA_050012715.1 Polyangiaceae bacterium | reverse complement strand
GGTGTTCGCGAGCGCGCGGAGCTCCTCGCCCTCTTCGTCTCGCCGGGGGGTCACCGGCGCGCGCGGGGTGGTGGGCGCCGACGTGGGCGTCGACGGCGGCGCCGCGGTCTCCTTCGGCTCCGTCAGCGCCCCGAGCAGCTCCCGGGGCACGAGCTTCCGCTGCAGCAGGATCCTGCCGAGCGGTCGCTTTTCGTCGCCGGACATGGATCGCCACAACATAGCGGCAAACGCCGCTACGGTGCGCGGCCTTCGAGCACGTCGAGGGCACCTTTGGCCCTCGCCGCGACGCGCTCGCGAAGGGCCACGAAGGCCGGTAGCGTGCGCATCGGCGCGAGCAGCGGGCACCGGTCCATCCAGGTGACGTCGATGAGCCCGAGCGCGTCGGCCTCGGCGACCATCTGCAGGGAGCTGTCGTTCCGGCCGACGAAGGCGAGCATCTCCGCCGCGATCTGCCGCAGGAACATCGGTCGCCGCTTGGCCCGCCCGACCACGCGACCCCACTCGAGCAGCTCGGTCGCCATGCCCGGCGGCGGCGTGCCGGTCTCGACGAGCTGCAGCACGCCGAGGACCTGCTCCCGCAGCGGGAAGGTCGTGGCCAGCACCTGGGGCCGGAGCGCGGCGGCGCCGGCCGCGTCGCGGCGCCAGGCGGCCAGGCGGGCCATGAGAAAGAAGTGGATGTTGATCGGCTCGTCGCTCTTCGGCGCGCGCTCGACGGCCGCCTCGTACGCCGACCAGTCCCCCACGAACACCCGCGCCCGCACGAGATCCCCGCTGGACATGTCGATGGACGGATCGAGCGCCGCCGCGGCGCCGAGGATGGAGAGCGCGCGCTCGGGATGACCCGCCTCGAGCAGCATGCGCCCGTAGAGCTCGGCCACGTCCGGCGAGCTGGGGGCGATGCGCACCGCCTCGCGAAGGTCCCGCGCCGAGCCGAGGTAGTCGCCCACCATCCACTTCACGTTCGACAGCGCGGCGTGGGCCTCCGGTAGGCGCGGCGCCAGCACGACCGCGCGCTCGGCCGCCACACGCCCCCGCTCCTCGGCCTGGGCTGCCTCCTTCGACTCCGTATCGAAGAGAAAGCTCCGCAGCTCCGCGCGCGCGTAGCCGGCGAGGATCGTCGGATCGTCCGGCGCCAGGGCGAGCGCCTGCTCGAAGAGGCGGATCGCCTCGTGGGTGTTCTCGCGCCACCCCCGGCGGAAGGCGTGCCTCGCCCGCAGGTAGAGATCGAGCGCCCGCGGATCGCTCGGGGCGGCGCGAACGGCGGCGCTCCGCTGGACCGTGAGCGCGTCGGCGATGGCGTTCGCGGCCTCGTCCGAGGTGGCCAGCACGTCCTTGTCGGCGCGGTCGAAGCGCTTGGCCCACAGCTGGAACCCGTCCGCGACGCTCACGACCCGAGCCGAGATGCGCAGCCGGTCGCCGGCGCGGCGCACCGAGCCGTCGACGACCACCTGGACGCGCAGCTCCCGCCCCGCGGCGCGAGGATCCCGGGTCTCGCCGCGGTACTTCGCGACCGCGCCTCGCGCGAGCACGCGCAGCCCGGGGGTCATCGACAGCGTGTCGATGAGATCGTCGCCGAGGCCGTCCGCGATGTAGTCGTCGGCGGCGGCGCCGAGGTTCTGGAACGGCAGGACCGCGACCGTCTTGGCGTCCGCGTCGATCGGCGCGAGCGCCGGCGGAGGCGCCGAGAGGGACGCGCGCGCCTTCTGCGCCGCGGGCAGCGTCATCGACGCCAGCGTCGCCGCGACCTCGGCCGCGCTGCCGAACCGATCCTCGCGCCGTCGCGCCATGCAGCGGAGGATCAGCTCCGCGGCGGCGGTGGGCAGGTCGGGCCGCTTCGCGCGCGGATCCGGCGGAGGATGCATCAGGCGCCCGGCGGCGACGGCCCAGATGCTCTCGCCCGACCACGCGCGCTCGCCCGTCACGCACTCGTAGAGCATCGCTCCCAGCGCGTAGATGTCCGCGCGCTCGTCGAGGTCCGTCACGCCCTCCACTTGCTCCGGCGCCATGTACGCCGGCGTCCCCAGCGCCAGGCCCATCGTGGCGGCGCGCCCCGCGTCGACGAGGGCCCGCGCGATGCCGAAGTCGGTGAGCACGACGCGCCCGTCGCGCGCGAGGATCACGTTGTCCGGCTTGAGGTCGCGATGCACGATGCCCGCCGCGTGAGCCGCCTGCAGGCCGGCGCAGATCCCGTCCGCCACCGCCACCACCGCCTCGAGCGCCAGCGCGCCTTCGCGGGCGAGGCGCGCCGCGAGGGCCTCGCCCTCGACGAACTCCATGGTCAGGAACTTGTCGCCCTCGCTCTCGCCGATGTCGTACGTGCGGGCCACGTTGCGGTGCGTCACCCGGCGCGCGAGCTTCACCTCCTGCCGGAACCGGTCGAGCATGCCCGATTGATCCATCACCTCGCGCCGCAGGAGCTTCAGCGCCACGACCTCGTCGAGCTCGCTGTCGCGGGCCCGGTACACGGTGCCCATGCCCCCGGAGCCCACGAGACCGAGGATCTCGTAGCGCCCGGCGAACACGTGGGGCCCCGGCGTCGACGCCACGGGCACGGGGATCGACCCGGACGGCAGCGTTCCCGCCGCGGATGGCGTCACCGGAACGGCGACCGTCGGCTCGCTTCCCGTGATCTTCCCGGACATCCCGAGTCAAGGATACATCAGGGTCTCAATGCGCTCGGTTCGCGGGCCGCGCATTTGGCAACAAACTGGGAGTCGGCGGGTACTTTGCGTATTGCTCTCTCCGAGGGAGCGGTCAATATGTCGGCCATGACGAAGGCACGGGGTGAGCAGCATCCGGCGAGCGAGACAGGCCTGCGAACGCACCGCAGGCGAGGCGCCGTGGCGGCTGACCCGAACGAAGCCTTCCTCCGCGCGTTTGCCGACGCCCTGCGTGACATCCTGACCGCCGAGATCCGCGCCAACGCCTGAGGGCTACTCGCACTCGCCGGTCGAGAGACTGCACGTCTCGCCGGTACCGCAAGAGCCGCCCATGCAGTGGCACCCGGGCGGGCCCGAGTTGATGGTCCCGCAAGCGGGCGTCTTGCCGCTGCACACTTCGCAGGTCGCACCGATGGCACCGCAGTCGCTGTCCGTCAGCCCTTCCCCGCTCGTGCAGGTGTGCGCGGCGGTGCAGCATCCGCCGGTGCATGCTCCGCACTCGAGCGTGCCGCCGCAGCCATCCGGGATGGCGCCGCACGCGGCCCCGCAGGAGACCTTCGTGCAGCCGCAGATGCCGGGGGTGCCGCCGCCGCCGCAGGTGGTCGGCGCGGTGCAGTTGGGGGCGCTGCCGGTGCCCGTGCAGCCGCACGCCCCGTTGATGCACGCCGTGCCCGCGGTGGAGCTCGTGCAGACCGAGCACGCGCCGCCGGCGGTCCCGCACGTCGCGGGCAGGGTGTCGGCGGTCTGGCAGTTCGTCCCGTCGCAGCACGCGCCGTTGCAGGCGAGCCCGCCGGTGCAGGTCGTGGCGCAGGTCTTCGACGACTGGCAGGCGTTCCCCGCGGGGCAGTCCCCGGCCGAGCCGCACCCGCACACCCCGCCGAGCTGACACACGTGACCGGCGGCCTGCGTCGAGCAGTTCGTGCAGGCCCCGCCGTTGACCCCGCAGAGCGTCCCGCCCGCGGCGCCGGTCTGGCACGTGCCGCCGACCGTGTCGCAGCACCCCGTGTTGCACTCGAGCGTCACCGCCGAGACGACGCAGGTGCTGC
>JBEKGQ010000781.1:0-3709 GCA_050012715.1 Polyangiaceae bacterium | reverse complement strand
CGCTCTCCGAGCGCGCGCCGGACGTCGATCTGTGGTTGAAGGCCGGTGCGGTCGCGGCGTGGCGCGCGGGTCTCGCGTACGCGCGCCAGGGAGCGCTCGACGTGTGCGCGACGTTGCCGGCGGAGCTGGCCGCGCTCTCGATCGAGGTCGAGCCGACGACGGACGCCGCCACGATGGCCCGGGTCATCGAGCGACTCCGCGCGGACCCGTGGGCGTGGCCGCCGCACGTCGTGAGCGGCGAGGAGCCGCCGCTCGGGATCAAGCTCGTCGCCTACCTCGGGGGCTTCCGCGGCTTCGGGACCGGCGGGCAGCTCATCGCGCCGCCGGCGGTGGGGCTCCGCGACGGCGTCTTCATCGTCTCCGACGGCGAGCGGCTCTTCGAGCTCCACGCGGACTTCTTCGGCGCCGCGCTCCTCCCCGTCGGGCCGGCCGCTTCCGGCTTCGAGCTGCCGCCCGGGCGCGGAGCGATGGTGCTCGAGGAGGGCGGGGTGGTCCGCCACAGCGACGACCGTCGCGACCTTGCCGGCCTGTCCGAGGTCTCGAGCTGGGCCTCGACGGACCGCACCTTCGTCGCGGCGCGCCCCGTCTCGCACTGGGTCACCGTCCTCGCGCATTCCGGGTACGGCCGGTGACCGTCGCGCTCGAGGCGCTCCGCGACGCGTGGGACGCGCGCTGGGGCGAGGCGCTCGCGGCGTGGAGCAAGCTGACGCGGCTGACGTCCCCCCGGTGGTGCCTGACGGTGGAGGACGAGACCCGGGAAGGGCTGGCCGACACGTTCGCGCAGATCCGCCTCGCCGACCACGTCGTCGTGCTCTCCGCGCGCAAGCTCCGCGAAGCGCACCTCGAAACGTTCCCGCTCGAGATCATGGCCCACGAGATCGGCCACCACGTGTACTGCCCGGGCGATCTGTCCGACTACGGCCGCCTCATGGCGCGGGTCCGGCGCGGCCTCCCGGGCAAGCTCCAGCACGCGCCGATGGTGGCCAACCTCTACGAGGACCTGCTCATCAACGACCGCCTCCAGCGCTCGGCGGGGCTCGACATGGCCGGCGTCTGGCACGCGCTGGCCGGCGACGGCGCGTCGAGCCGTCTGTGGGCCCTCTACACGAGCATCTACGAGCATCTCTGGTCGCTGCCGCGCGGCGACCTCTCGCGGGCGCGGACCGACGAGCGCACCGACCTCGACGCGGCGCTCGGCGCCCGACTGGCGCGCGTCTACGCGCGCGACTGGCTCCGCGGCGGCGGGCGCTTCGCGGCGCTGCTGCTTCCGTACCTCGACGACGACGGCGCGGGCCAGGCGCTGCAGGGCCTCATGGACCTCGGCGGTCAGGCCATCGGGACGATCCCCGACGGCCTCGCGGAGATCGACGGCGACGAGGGCGACGCCGTCCACCCCGCCTTCGACCCCGAGCTCTCGGGCGTGGACGCTCCCCCCGACCCGCGCACGCGGAACGACGCCCGGCGCACGCTCCCGACGCACCGCGACCTCGGCGAATACGGCGAGCTCCTGACCGCCATGGGTGTGAAGGCCGACGCCTCGACCGTCGCCGCGCGTTACTACCGCGAGCGCGCGCTTCCTCACCTGGTCCGCTTCGCCTCGCGCCGCTCCCCCGTCGCGGTCGAGCCGTTGCCCGAGGGCCTCGACGTGTGGGACGCCGGGTCGCCGCTCGAGCGCATCGACTGGGTCGAGAGCATCGTGCGGAGCCCGCACGTCATCCCCGGGGTGACGACCCTCGAGCGGGTCTACGGCGACTCGCCCGGACGCCAGCCGCGCCGCGCACCGGTCGACCTCTACATCGGCATCGACTGCTCCGGCTCCATGCCAGCGCCCCGCCGGCTCACGTCGTTCCCGGCGCTCGCCGGGACGATCGTCTGCCTCAGCGCGCTGCGCGCAGGAGCGCGCGTCAAGGTCGTCCTCTCCGGCGAGCCCAAGGGGCGCACCCACGCGATGCACGACTTCGTGCGCGACGAGCGCGCCATCCTCGACGTCCTGACCGACTACCTCGGCACCGGGATCGGCTTCGGGGTTCACCGCCTGGCGGACACCTTCGACGCGCGTACGCCCCGCGACCGGCCGGTGCACGTCATGGTCCTCAGCGACCACGACCTCTTCGCGCTGCTCGACCTGACCGAGAACGGCCAGAACGGGTGGGACGTCGCGAAGCGAGCCTTGCTCGCGGCGCGCGGCGGGGGCACCGTCGTCCTCAACATGGTCCCCGGCCCCCAGCACCCCGGTATCCAGCGCCTCGAGGCCGACGGGTGGCGCGTCCACTGCGTCTCCGGCTGGGAGCAGCTCGTCGACTTCGCGCGCGAGTTCTCCCGGCGGGTCTACGAGGAGGAGAGGCGCGCGTGACCGAGGAGGGACCCGAGCTCACCGCCCTGCTCCACCGGCTGTCCGAGTGCCCGCGCGAGCTGCTCGAGGAGCCGCGCATCGGCGACACGGGGCGCATCGTCGTCAGCGCGGTCGTCTTCGACCTCCTCTGGGACCTGGGGACGATCGGCGCGCCGCACGTGCACCTGCCTTTCGCGAGCGCCGATCCCTCCGACCGGAACGGGATGCGGTGCGTCCTCGTCGCGTGCTGGCTCCTCCACGATCCATGGTTCCGCCAGCGCGGCGGCCTCGGGCCCCACGCTCACGGGTTTCTCATCGAGGACATCCCCTTGCTGGCGATGGCGGTGGACGCGGAGCGGTTCGTGACCGATCCCGAGCGGCGCGAGGAGCTCGCGCGCACGTGTCTCGCGAGGCTCGGCCTGCGCCCGCTCGGCGAGACGGAGGAGCAGGCGACCGACCGACGGACGGCGCTCGACAGCCTCGAGCGCCGCCGCATCATCGAGGCAACTCGCGCCGCGGAGGAGCGCGCCCGCGCGGTGCGCGAGGCGCTGGCCCGCAAGGCGGCCGAGGAAGCGGCCGCGAAGGCGACCCGCGAATGAACGTCGCGCGGATCGCGGAGCACCCGTGCGCCCCCCGGTGGAACTACACCGCGAGCGACCGCCTCGACCGGGACGACGTGCTCGCGGTGGACGCGTTCCGCGACGCCCTCGCCACGGACCGAGCGCCGTTCGGGCGCGAGCCTTCCGACCCCATGCGGGCCTGGGTGCGCGCTCGACGCCCGCTCGTGCCGTCGTTTCGCGCGCGCCTGGCCGACGCTTCGCTCGTGGACCGCGGGTGGGCTTGCATCGCGACGACCTCTCGCGAGGATCTGGCAACGCGCCCGGAGACGTTCGTCCCCGACGACGCGCCGCTCGAGCGGATGATCGTGTACCGCACGGCCGGGACCACGGGGCACGCGCTCCTCGTCCCTCACGACGCGCGCGCGGCGGCTTGCTACCTGCCGCTCCTCGAGGTGGCGCTCGCCCGGTGGGGCGTCGAGGCGCGCTTCGGCGGCGACGACGTGGCGATGCTCGTCGGCGCCCAGTCCCGCACCGTGACGTACGCGACCTCTCTCTCCGCGTGGAGCCACGCGGGCTTCGCCAAGGTGAACCTCGCTCCCGGCGAGTGGCCGGCGGAGGACGCTCCCGCGAGGTTCTTCGCGGATCTCGCGCCGGCGCTCCTCACGGGCGATCCCATCTCGTTCTCCGAGCTCGTGGCTCGCGGGGTCGCGGTGCGCCCGCGGGCGCTCGTCACGACCGCGGTGGCGATGAGCGACGCCATGCGCGCGCGCCTCGGCGAGCACTTCGACGCCCCCGTGATCGACTGGTACTCGCTGAC
>JBEKGQ010000780.1:0-3727 GCA_050012715.1 Polyangiaceae bacterium | reverse complement strand
TGCGGTCATGCGATCGACCGTGTCGAGCCGAGCAACCGCGATTGCACCGCCGCACGACGTCGATCCCAGGCTCCACGAACTCGTCCTGTCGGACTGTGTGGCCCGCCCTGTACCGCGCCCGAACCTCGACCGCAGGATCCATAACCCCGCGTTTTCCTTGCACGGGACTCGCCCTCTCCGCCCATGAGACTCGCCTTGTGCGTCCGGCGACGCGTCTTGTCCGGTCGGAGGGACGCCTTGTACCTACGGAGAAGCGCGTTGTGTGGTCGGAGAGACGCTTCCTCGCTCGGAGAGACGCTTCCTCGCTCGGAGAGACGCTCCCTCGCTCGGAGAGACGCTCCCTCGCTCGGAGACCATCGCCTCTTTCGACATCATCGAGGTCGGCCTCGGCAGCGATCCCACGCTCACCCCCAGGAGAAGCGCCACGGCGCCAAGCTGCGAAAGGGTGGGCCGCAGATCTTCGCCCAGATCGGCAACCTCGCTAGCTCGGTGGCGTCCCACGACCGGGACTGCCTCGAAGCTGCCTCTGAACGCGCCGGCCGCGATCGTGATGGTGGCGTAGAGCCAGTTGCCGTCCCAGTAGTCGGCGTCACCCGGGAATTCCCGCCGGCTCGGGCTCACGATCAAGTGCGCCCGGTTCGAGCTGCCGATGCGGAAGGCGGGAGCGTCCACCCGGGGGAGCGTAGCGGCCGACGGGCCCGAGCTCGTGATCTGATGCGGGGCGCAGACGAGAGCCGCCACCGCCGCGGAGCCGACGGCGCCGGGGCCGACCGTGGCGCTTCCGCCGCCGCGAGCCACGCCGCCTACGTTCGCAGCCTGAGGGGAGGTCCCGAACGGGAACGGTGCGGCGACCGAGGTGGGCGCCGCGCCGTTTCGCTTTGTCGCGCGCCGCGCCTCGATGCGGCGACGCTCGTCTTCATAGTAGCCCGGCTGAAAGACCAGGAATCCTTCGGCCGGCAGCGCCCGTTCCTCCTCGGTCAGGTCGTCGTCGTCGATTTCAGGCGCGTACATGCTCAGACCGAGAGCGACAGACGTGAATCCGTCGCGCGGCTCCAACAGCGGATCCATTCGCGATGCCCACGCTCTCACCGCCGATGCTGGATGCGCAAAGAGGTCGTATCCCTCGAACTCCAGCTTCACGCCACGGCCGACTTCTGCGGCAATAGCCCGATCGTCCGGGTCGTAGTACACGAACATGCTGCACGCGGCGAACGAGTCATGCTCGGTGGCGGAGAACTCGTTCCTCCGGCCCCGCTCGGGAGTCACCCCCATGGCTCGCGCGACGTCCGCACGGCTCATCCCGAACATCACCGCGCCAACGCCTCTGTGCCGCTGAATTTTCATCACGCGCGGGCCCGAGCGGGCTGTCTCCTTCCCAACCGGCTCCGCTTCTTCTCGCTGGGGCTCACGGGCCCAGCGTAGGCGACCTCACTTCCGACCCGAAAGCGCCAGCCTTCCGACGGGCGGACCACGGTTTTCGAGCCTCCGAGCCGCTTCCGGGACGGTCGGGAGGCCGGTCCGGAGGGGCGCGGCGACGGGCGGCACGACAACCATCGACCAGTTTTGATCACATTCGGCGATCCGTGCCGATCCCCTTGTGCGTCTCCGGCGTCCATCGCGCCAGGCGCCGCGCGTTGAGGTCGATCCCGTCGAGCAGCATCGCGAGCTGCGCCGGTTCCATCGCCACGTTCGTGCGCTCGTCGACCGCCGGCAGCTGGAAGCGTCCGCTCTTCAGGTACAGCACGAAGCCGTTGCGGCCCCAGAAGAGGCGTAAGGCCAGTGGCGGTGTCGAGGTAGCTCTGCTCCACGGCTGCATCGTGAGGGGCAGTCTCGCCGGCGTCTGCACCACCGCCGCTATCGACGAGAGCGGTGCGCCGCCCTCCGCACCGCCGCCATCGACGGAGAGCCACACCCCGGCTTCCGGTGCGTCGGACTCAAGAGAGCTGCTCGTAACCAGGCGCCCGCCACAAGCGGCACACCACGTTAGAATCAGCGCCTTCGTGGCGAAGTTATGGCGTCGCCAGTTCGGTCGTCGACACCGCCGCCGAGCATGGTTCATGGTTCCCCCTTGAGGTCCGCTTCCCACCCGTCGTACTCGCCGGCGTACTGATCCACAATTTCGCGCATCGATGCCCGCGCTGCGACGATCACCTCAAGAGATGGAGCAATCCTGTGCCGCGTCAATACGAGCCAGTTGACCATCTGCGCCACGACGTTCCTCGTTGCGAAACCACTTTGCGCGAAGCCACTCGCCACCCGCCGCAGTGTCCTCTCTCCCTGGCAAGTAGAGGTCGTGCTGCAGGACACACGCCGAACTAGGGACAATCACACGCGCCAGCCCCTCAAACGCCGCCCGATCGTCACTCATGCGACCTCCCATCGTGGACCGCCCCTCTGGACCACGCGCTGGGTGTGCAGTGCTTGATTCCGGTTCACGGCAATCGGCCCGGAATGAGGCCCCACCGTATCGTCAAGTGCATATCGACAACGTCGCCGGTACGCTCGACGCCGTCGGGGCGTCGGTAGACGAAGCCAGCGCGCTCGAGTTCGCAGGTGAGGTGACGGCTCCTCACGGACACATCGGGTACCCGAGCGTGCACGTGCCATTGACGCAGGTGGCGTACACGTCGCACGGCGCGCCCGTGTTCGTCTGGCAGGGCTGCCCGTCCGCGATCACCGCAGAGCACGTCCCGCCCTCCTCAGAGGGGATGCAGTCGCCCTGCAAGCACCGCAAGCTCCCGCCGCACGTCTCTCCGGGGGCGACGAAGGTCACCGGCCTGCAGGTGGCGATCGGCGGCGGCGCCGTCGGGGGCACGCAGCCCAGGCCCGCGGCGCAATCCGAATCGTGCTGGCACGAGGCCCCGAGGCCACCCGGAGTCTGGCAGGTCCCGGCGCCTGCATCGTCGGGCACCGAGCAGAAGAGCGGCGCGGCGCAGCTCCCCGTAACCGGGAGCTTGGCTGCGACCTGCTCGAGAGGGCACGAGTCACCCGCGTTTCCCGCCGGCGTGCACGTCCAGTCGGTCCCCATGCCCGAGGGCGACCAGCAGTACGTCCCGGTGTCGCATAGCTCGCCGTATGCCGCGCAGCCCTGCCCCGCGCCGACGATGGTGACGGCGATGCAGGTGTCGGGCCTCGGACCCCCGTCGATCTGGGGCGCGGCGGGGGAGACGCAGGTCGCGCGGGGCCCGCACGCGTTGTTGTTGCTGTCGTCGATGGGACTGAGCGGGCAGGGCGGTCGCAACGTGAAGGTGCCGGCGTCCGTGGGGGTGGAGAGCACGCAGCCCTCGCCGCATTGCTCCTTCAGTGCCGCGACGCACGAAAGGCCCGCGGTGCTCGTCCCGGAGAAGGAGCACGCCGGATCGGCCTCGCCGGAGAGGCAGCCCTCGGACTGGATCGCCGCCGTGCACGCCGCGACGGCGCTCGCCGTGAAGACGGTGCCGGGCAGCGCCATCACCTCCGCGCAGACCGTCTCGTAGCGGCCGCGGATGCGCGCGACCTCGCTGGCCGGGGCCAGCGGGCTCAGGATCGCTCCCCCCGGGACCAGAGGGACTTCGCACGCGACGAAGGCGTCGAAGAACGCGCCGCACACGTCCCGGGTACCCGCCTCGGCGGCATCGTCGCCCACCTCGGCGGAGACCCGGCCGTCCGTGCTCGCGTCCGCCCCGCCCGTCGCGTCCAACGCGCCGCCGCACCCGGTGGCCGTGGCCACCAGCAACGCCGCGAACGC
>JBEKGQ010000779.1:0-3730 GCA_050012715.1 Polyangiaceae bacterium | reverse complement strand
GGGTAGGGCGCGGCCATCCCGCGGAGGACCGCAGGCCTCCGCCCGCCGGGGCGCGGTCACCCAAAGGAATGACCGCGGCCTCCCGCCGGGGGACCGCCCGCATCCAGTGCCTCCGCCAGGTTCTCGCTGCCGTCGTGAATGCGCGTCCACGCGGTGGAGCGCTCGCACGCGGCAATCCGTCCCTCCCCTCCACGCGGTTGCGGGCAACCGCGACGCGGGGATAGGGCACCGCGCCCCGGTATGGCCCGCCGCGACCGCGCGCCCCGGGGCACGCACGTTGCTGAGCATGCCTTCGATGCAACGGTTCCTCTCCCGCTTCCTTGTCTTTGCTCCCTCCCTCTTCCTCGCTCCCTCGCTCGTCGGCTGCGCGAGCCTCCACCGCGCGCAGCTCGACGAGATCGACGCCCAGCAGGGCCACCTGGTTCCGTTCGAGATTCACGTGTCCGAGACCGGCGTGAGCACGAAGGCCATCGGTCAGATCGCGTCCGTCGCCCTCCGCAGCGCGAAGCCGTCCCAGATCGCGAGCATCGTCGCTCTCTTCCAGTACGGGCCGAAGACGGGGAACGTGGTCTTCAATGACCAGTTCGCCGACGTCGTCGCGGAGACGATCCTCGATCGGTGCCCCAGCGCTCGCGTCACGGGCCTCATGAGCCTGCGCGAGTCGACCAACTACTACGCGGTGAGCGGCGAGTACGTCACCGTCCGCGGCTACTGCATCGTCGACTGACCAACCCAGGGACCCATGAAAAAGAGCCTTCTTACCTTCACCATCGTCGGTCAGCTCATCGCGCTGGCCGCGCTCACCGGATGCACGTCGCTCCAGAGCGTGTCCGTCACGCAGATCCCGAGCGACCGTTCGCGACCGCTCCACGCCGAGGTGACGAACACCGCGCTCCTCGGCATCCACTTCAGCAACGACTTCATCGAGCCGCTGACGGGAGACCTGATGCGGCAGTGCCCGCGAGGACGCGTGACCGGCATCCTCACGAAGCAGGAGTCGTCGCTCTACGTCATCGTGCAGACCCGGCGGGTCGTCGCGACCGGCTACTGCGTCTACGACGAGCCCTCCGCGCAGCCGAGCGAGGCCACCGCGATGCGCCCGCCCGAGCCGCATCCGCCGGAGACCCACCCGCCGGAGACGCTCTGAGCCATGCGCCGCGCTCTCTCGCTCTTCGGGATCGCCGTCGTCGCGACGCTCGTGTGCGGCTGCTCCTACAGCATGCACGAGTACCAGGCCGCCGGGTACGCCGCGGTCACCCACCCCGCCGGTGCGCCGCGCCAGGCGGTGTGGATCCACGCGCAGGCCAACCAGGGCGTCGTGCTCGGCATCACCGACAACACGCGCTACGTCGACGAGGCGTACGCGCGCCTGCTGGACCAGTGCCCGGGCGACATCGTCGGCGTCAACACGCGGTACAGCACGAAGCTCGGGTTCCTGTCGTTCCGGAACACGGTGGAGATGCAGGCATTCTGCCTGGAGTGAACGCGCTGATGCATCCGCCGCGCCGTCGATCGGATGGCACGGCATTGCGGGCCCGGGGGGCGTTCTTAGGCTTCCGCGCATGTACCGCACGCTTCCGCGCATGTTCCGCACGCCGATGACGCTGGATCGCAGGCAACGCTGGATGACGGGGGCCGGCGTCGTGCTCCTCGCCGTGGTGGTGGGCGTGACCCTTCGGGGCGGAGCGCCGGTCGGGGTCTTCACGTTCCTCGTGCTGAGCGTGGTGATGGGTCTGTCGTGGGCCATGTCCCCGCGTGCTCTCGTGGTCGAAGACGGCGAGCTTCGCGTCGAGCGACGGGCGTGGCCGCCGCTGCGCGTCCCGCTCGCAAGCATCGTGAGCGCGGCGCCGCTCGACCGCCTCGGCCGCGGGACGGTCCGGCTCTTCGGAGTCGGCGGCTTCTTCGGCAGCTACGGACTCTTCTCGAGCCCGGGCATCGGGCGGTTCCGGCTCTACGCGACGCGCCGCGGGCAGGCGCTGCTCGTCCGGCGGTCGGGCGACGCGCTCCCCCTCGTGCTCACGCCGGACGACGTGGCGGGCGCCATCGGCGCGATCGACGGGCGGCCGCTGCTCACCGAGTGACGGTCGGCGCGAACGCCTACCGGGGAAGGCCTCGCACGAGGGGCACGAGGCGCTCGTCGAGCGCGTCGTAGCCGGCGGGGTTCAGGTGCAGGTAGTCGAACTGGTAGGCCGGCTTCACCTTGCCGCGGGCGTCATCCAGCACGCCGCCCGCGTCGAGGAGCACGACGCCGTCGCGAACGAGGGTCGGCAGGAACGCGTTCACCTCGCGCACGGCAGCCGCCACGTCGTCGGACCAGATGGGCTCTCGCCACAGCGGCACGTCGCCGATGTCGAAGATGCTCACGAGGACGACGGTGGACGCGAGGGCGCGGCAACGATCCACGATGCGGCGAAGGTTCGCCTCGCAGTCGCCGACGATGCGGCTCCGCTGCGCGGGGATGTCGGCGATGGTCTTCAGGTCGTTGACCCCGGCCTCGAGGACCACGACGGCGGGGTGGAGCGTCGCCACGTCCGCGTCGATGCGCAGGGCGATCTGCGCCGTCGTCTGGTAGCCGATGCCGCGGTTGACGACGGTGTACCCGGCGAGGCCGGCGGGCGGGGGCCACATGGCGGCGCGCGAGTCGCCGAAGAGCTCCACCACGGGTGTCGCTGGCGGGCCCTTCGCCCGGTCGGCCTCGTGGACGCCGAGCTGCGCCGGATCGAGGCGCGCGACGTGAGACGCGCGCACCTCGGTAATCCACTGGCGCGCGAGCAGCACGTTCGCCGCCAACGAGAGCGCCAGGAGCACCGGGAGCGCGATCCGCCGCAGGCGGCCGACGAGCGTCGTCTTGGTCACGGGTTGTCGAACTCGGGGCGGCAAGGTACACGACGTGGGAGGGCTCTGGTACACTTCTAGCCGTCCTCCAAGCCGATGGCCGCACGCGATCCGAATCAGCACCTGGAGCAGGATCCCGCGGCCGAGGACGAGGACGAGGGCCTCGATTTCGAACGGGTCAAGGAGACGCTGGGGTTCGTCCTCCGGGCCCCCCGTCGTCGACCGAAGCTCGCGGCGGGCGCGTTCGTCGTGGTGGCCGCGCTCGGGGTCACCGCCGCGTTCACGATGCCGCGCACGTACAACGCCGAGGTGAAGCTCCTGGCCCAGGCGAACCTCGTCGTCCCGGCGCTGAGCAACCCGGGGCGCGCCGTCCCGCGCGACGCCGACAGTCCGACGAAGAACGTGGCCGATCAGATCCTGCGGCGCGACAACCTCATCGCGCTCGCGAGGGAGACGAACCTCGTCGAGCGCTACTACGCGGCGAGGTCCCCGGCGCTCAAGTTCAAGGATCGGCTGCTCGGCGGCGCGGGGTCGGAGGACGACAAGCTCCAGGCGGTGGTGGCGACGCTGGAGACGAAGGTCACGGTCGACATCAAGGAGAACAACGTGATCATCGGGGTCGATTGGTACGACCCCCAGATGACGTACGATCTGGTGACCACCGTCCAGAAGAACTTCCAGTCGGCGCAGTACGACGACGACGTCGCGATGATCTCGGACGCCATCGCGGTGCTGGAGGAGCACGCGAAGGCGGAGGCGACGGAGGTCGACTCCGCGCTCGTGGAGTACCAGAAGCTCAACGTGCGGCAGCCCGGCGCGGAGACGCCGCCGCCGGTCCCGATGACGCCTCGAGGGACGGTGGTCCCGCGGGTGGTCCGCCCCGCCACGTCGGTCG
>JBEKGQ010000778.1:0-3734 GCA_050012715.1 Polyangiaceae bacterium | reverse complement strand
CGGCCCGCGGCGAGACGGAGCGGTCGTGCAGCTCGCGCCGCTGCGCGCGCCGGAGGTGCACCCCGAGCTTTCCCCGCCGGCCGAAGGCAAGCCGCTCGTCCTCGTCGTCGAGGACAACCCCGAGATGGCGCGGTTCATGGCGGAGGCCCTCGGCCGCGAGCTCTCCGTCGTGACGGCCGAGGACGGCGAGCACGGGCTCGCGACGGCGCGCGCCCGTCGCCCCGCGGCCATCGTGACCGATCTCATGATGCCGCGGATGGACGGCGGGCAGCTCTTGCGCGCGGTGCGTGCCGACCGCGCCATCGCCGACACGCCGGTGATCGTCCTCACGGCGAGGGCGGACGACGACGTGCGCCTGCGCCTCCTGCGCGAGGGGGCCCACGACTATCTGACCAAGCCGTTCGCCGCCGAAGAGCTGCTCGCGCGCGTCGGGAACGCGGTCGCCCTGAAGCGCGCCCGCGACCTGCTCGCGCGGGAGCTCCAGAGCAGCTCGCGCGACGTCGGCGAGCTCGCGGCCCAGGTCGTCGAGCAGCAGCACGACCTCCGCTACGCGCTCGACTCGACGCGCGCGGCGCGGGAGGACGCCGAGCGCGCGGTGGCCGCCAAGGACGCCTTCCTGAGCGCCTTCGCCGAGCAGGTGGGACCCCTCCTGGCCCGCATGGGCCTCGGCGAGGTCGTGGACACGCTGCTCGAGTACGCCGTCGTGCAGAGCGGTCGGCTCGGCACCCGCCCCGTGGACGTCGACGTGGCCCGTCTCGCGCGCGGGGTCATCGACGACTTCGTGGCGCGCGCCCGGGAGAAGGGGGTCGCGGTGGAGCTCGACGCCGACGATGCCCTCCCGCTGGCGCACACCGACCCGCGGCTCCTTCGCGTGCTGCTCTCGAGCCTCGTCGGTGACGCGGTCGACGCCTGTCCCGCCGGGACGGTCGCGATCGCCGTGTCGCGCGGGGCGCGCGGCCACGTCATCCGCGTCGGTGGGGCGCGCGTGTCGTCGGTCTCGCCCGATGGCCTCGCGCTCGGCCGGGTCATCGTGCGACACGTGGCCGACGCCCTCGGCGCGCTGCTCGAGGTCGACGGTTTCGGGGGGCCCGGCACCGCGCAGGTGACCGTCACGCTTCCGTCGGCGACCACCGGCGCGCCGGCCATCCGCGCCGTCGGCGAATGAGGTAGAACGGGACGTCGTGAGTCGCGACCAGCCCTGGCGGCGGGCGAAGCTACGCCGGCAGACCTACACCAACGAGCACATCGAGGCGCGGGAGACGCCCGGGATGGGGCGGGGCATCTATGCCCTCAAGCCGTTCATCACCGACGAGGTCGTGTGCACCTTCACCGGGACCGTGGTGCCGACGATCGGGGACGCGCCGGTCGAGCTTCACCACCACGTCATCCACACCCGCGAGGACCACGTCCTCGTGCCCGACCTCGCGTCGGTCGGCGGCCATCTCGCGAACCATAGCTGCCGCCCCAACACCACGTTCAAGTACTCGGACCGCGAGGACACGATGCTGCTCCAGGCGACGCGACGCATCGCCCGCGGCGAAGAGATCACCGTCTTCTACAGCTGGCTCGGGGTCGACAGCCCGCCGTGTCGCTGCGGCGAGAAGCACTGTGCGGGGTACATCGGCTTTCGGTGGTTCCCGGCGGAGGGAGGCGAGGCGGGCCTCACGGAGGAGGACGCCCGCAACGTTCTCTCGGTGGCGGCGGCCAATCGGAACGCCGCGATCAAGACGCTGGTGACGCATCTGTGGAGGAGCTACCCGCGCTTCGACGAAGCGAAGCGCCTCTTCGAGCCGGTGATCCGGGACGTCGCGGCCGGGCTTCCGGTCGCCGACGGCAACTGGCTGCTTCGGCTGTTCGAGCTGCAAGGGACGACGCGGAGAGCCTGACCGGCCGAGCCCGATCGCCCACCCTGCTCCCGAAGGAGTGTGCGGAGCACGCCCAATCGGGCGAATTGCCACGCTCGACCGCTCCCAAAGTCCGCTCCCGCGGCAGTCATCGGTCGTGGGCACATCGGATGCAACCATGTGCGGGCATGCAGGCGCCCCTTCCCATCGCAGCAGCGCTGCTCCTCGCTGGCGCAGCGTCCGTCCTCGCCTGCGCGAAGGAGCGCACCACGGCTCAGCCGATGGCGACGGTCCAGCCACCGCCGCCCGACCGGGGCATGGGCGTGATGGAACCGCAGGCGCCCTCCGCGCTCCCGATCGCAGACGACCCCGCGGATGACACGCTCTCGCCCGATGACGCCATGGAGCTGCCTCCGCCCGGGGCGCTGGTCGGGGTGCGGCCGGACGGCACGCCCGTACCCGCGTCGGGCATCCCGCTCCTCTCGAAGAAGACACCGGTGCGCGTGGACGGCATCGAGCTGCCCGCCGGGACGTCGCTCCTCGGCAGCGACACGGTGGCGCAGATCCAGGCGTTCCCCGAGGAGCCCGCGGGCACGTGGGGCAACGAGCGGGCCGCCGACACGGGCATCGGCGCGCGTGGCACCGACCGCGTCTTCGAGTGCAAGGCGTCGTACGACACCGTGCTGACGTACATCGATCGGTCGCTCTCGAAGGACGGCATCCAGTCCACGCTTCGCGTCGCCACCGAGCGGGCGACCATCTGGTCCATCCGTTCCCCCGGCGGGGAGAAGCTTCGGGTGGCGGTGCGAAACACGAGCCCCACGACGATCGAAATCGTCGAGGTCGCGGCGCCCTGAAAGGTTGTCCCCCATGGATGCTCCCTCGACGTTCCTCGTGCCCCCGCGCTCGACGCGGCGCCATCTCCACCTCGAGCGCCGCGGCGAGATGCGCCATGCCGTCTCCATCGGTTGCGTCCTCGAGCGAGAATACTGGCGACTCTTCGCCGGGCAGATCATCGATCTGTCGCCCGAGGGGATGCTGGTCCAGTGCGAAGCGCGGCTCGATGTCGGGGCGGAGCTCGTGGTGACCTTCAAGGCGACCGGGATGGGCGTCCGCTTCGTCACGCGCGCCGTCGTGACGCGCGTCGTCGCCGGGCGCCGCCGGAGCGACGCGGGGCGTGCGGTGGGCCTGCGCTTCGTGGGGTTGTCCGCCGTGTCGCGTCTCATTCTGCGGGGCATCCTGCACGCACTTCCGGCGGGCCCTGCGTCGCGCGAGCCACCGCCCGATCCGCCACCGGCGGCCGAAGACGAAGAGGATGTCGACTACGCGAGCATCATCGCGGCCGCACTCGCGGATGCAGGCGAGTAGTCCGCTCGTCGGGCGCGAGCTGACTCGCCCCGACCGAGCCTGAACGGACGAAGTGATTGCCGCTGGAGCAATCGCGGAGCTACGAAGAGCGCGTGCTGGTGTTCCGGGGCTCGCCCCGGGACTCAATAGGGAACCCGGTGTGAATCCGGGACTGCCCCGCAGCGGTGAGCGAGAGCGAAATCCGTCTCGTGCACTGGTCTCTCGCGAGACTGGGAAGCGACGGAGAGTAGGAATCCGGCGAAAGCGGGAAGGCTCACCTTCGCGCGCAGCTCCGGCGGCTGAAGGAGGCGCACCCGATCCTCGCCGACGTACGCGGCGTGGGCCTCATGGTCGGCGCCGAGTTCCTGACGCCCGGTCACCAGCCGGCGGCCGAGTACGTCGCGGCCCTCGAGCAGCTCGCGTTCCGGAAGGGCCTCCTCTTGCTCTCGTGCGGGCGCTCCACGATCCGCTTCGCGCCGCCGCTCGTCGTCGGCGAGGCCGAGGTCGACGTCGCCATGCACATCCTCGAGGACTGCCTCCTCG
>JBEKGQ010000777.1:0-3748 GCA_050012715.1 Polyangiaceae bacterium | reverse complement strand
TGCCCTCGAGGAGGCGCCGCGAGCCGTGGTCCTTCGCGTCCTTGCGGACGTAGACCGCGTCCAGCGGTGTCCCCCGCGCGTGGCTCGTCATGGCCACCGCGCTCGCCAGCGGACAGCCCCCCAGCTCGACGCCGGCCACCGCGACGCAAGCCCCGAAGGGCGCCATCGCGTCGAGCATCACCTCGCCGACGAGGACGTGCCCCTCCGCGGTGAGCACCGCCTGTTTGCAGTCGATGAAGAAGTCGCTCTCGCGACCCGAGGCGAGGACGACCCGCTTCCGCTCGAAGGCGCGCTCCCGCAGTAGCTCGAGGAGGCGCCCTCGCGCCCCGGCGGCCACTCAGCGCTCCTTCTTCTTCGCGATCTGTCCCTTGGCCTTCTTCAACGCCGGCACCACCGGCGGCGGCGGACGACGCGGACCCGCGGGCGCGGCGTTGTTCGTCCCCGCGGCGTGCGGCGCCGGAGCTGCCTTCTCGGCGGGCTTCGACGGCGCGGCGGGCGGGGCCGCCGGCGCGACGTGAGCTTTGGCGGTGGGCGGCGGAGCGGCCTTGGGCGGCGCGACGGCGGGACGAGCCGCCGGCTGCGCGCGCTGCGCCCGGGCTCCCGTCGACGACGAGGCGGCGCCCCCCTCCCCGGTCTCGACGAAGCCTCGCACCAGCGCCCCCGGCGCGATGGCCACGCGGGGCGCGCGCACATCGCCCACGACACGCGCGCCCTCTTCGAGCGCGATGGCGTCGGAGCCGCTGAGGTCGCCCTTCACCGCGCCGCGGATGACGAGCCGCCGGCCACTCACCCCGCCGCCGACCATGCCCTGCGCGTCGACGGTCACGTCGCCCCCGACGGCGATCTCCCCGTCGACGAAGCCCTGGACGTCGAGATCGACGTCGCCCGTGATGCGACCACGGACGCGCGTCGTCCTTCCGATGACGGAGGGGTTCGCGGCCATGGCTCAGACGTCCATATCGACGTTGCCCTTGAACTGGGCTCCGTCGGCGATGGTGACGCGCGCGGCCTTCACGTTGCCGATCATGCGCGCCCCGGCCTGGAGATCGACGCGCTCGCTGGCGGTCACGTTGCCGGTGAGCGACCCCGCGACGACGAGCGACCCGCCCGCCACGTCCGCCTCGACGGTGGCGCCGTGCTCGATGGTGACGCCCTCCTTGGCCGAGAGCTTTCCGCGCACGGTGCCGGCCACGACGACGTCCTCGTCCGTCGTGATCTCTCCCTCGACCGTGATGCCCGCTCCGATGACCGTGCTCGCCATGATGTCTCCGTCGTCTTCTTCGTCGTCTCAGCTCAGCTCAGCGTCGTGGGGCCGTGCGTCCTCGGGCGTCGCCTCGGGACGAGGCGCCCCCGAGCTCGGGCGGCAGATCGAACTCGCAGTCGAGCCGGCCCGAGAAGCGAGCCCCCTCGTCGATCGAGACCGAGCTGCCCTTCAGGTTGCCGCGCACGCGAGCCCCCGCGACGAGGCGCACCGTGCCGCTCGCGGCCACGTCGCCCTCGAGCCCGCCGGCGACGACGACGGAGTGCGCCTCGATGGTCTCGCTGGAGACGTTCGCGCCCTCGGCGACGGTGAGCTCACCGCGAATCGCGAGGTCCCCCTCGACGTGCCCCTCGACGACGAGATCGCCGTCGCCGTGGATGCGGCCGCGGACGCGCGCGCCGCTGCCGATGCGGGCGCCGGCGTCGCCCGTGCCGCCGGTCCGTGTGGTGGTGCGTGCCTGGGCCATGGTCGGCGCGCGAAGCTAGTACAGGCGCCGCGGCGTGTCACCACCGGCGGCGCGTCCTGTAGTAAGCATCGGCGCCGAGAGCATGGGCGCGAGAGATCCCGACGCGGCCAACGCGACCGACCCGGCGACCGATCCGGCGAGCGTCCGGCGCGCGCGCGGGCGAGCGTGGCGGCTCCTCCTCCTCGTGCCGTTCGTCGCCACGCTGTGGGTGCCTTTCTACGACTCGCTCGAGCCACGCATCGGGGGCGTCCCGTACTTCTACTGGTACCAGTTCCTCTGGATCGGCATCGGCGCGCTCATCACGGCGGTCGTCTACTTCGCGACGCGACGGACCGAGCCATGAGCGGGATCGACGGCGTCGCGCTGACCGTCTTCATCGCGCTCTTCGCGCTCGTGACGGCGGTCGGCTTCGTGGCCTCGCGTTGGCGCAAGGCCGACCTCGATCAGCTCCACGAGTGGAGCCTCGGCGGGCGCCGCTTCGGCACGATGGTCACCTGGTTCCTCCTCGGAGGCGACCTCTACACGGCGTACACCTTCGTCGCGGTGCCGGCGCTCGTTTACGGCGCGGGGGCGCTCGGCTTCTTCGCGATGCCGTACACCGTCATCACGTACCCGTTCGTCTTCGTCGTCATGCCGCGCATGTGGAGCGTGGCGCACCGGCACGGCTACATCACGGCGGCGGACTTCGTGCGCGGGCGCTTCGGCAGCGGCGCGCTGGCGCTCGCCATCGCGGTGACCGGCATCCTCGCGACGATGCCGTACATCGCGCTCCAGCTCGTGGGGATCCAGGTCGTCCTCGGCGCGATGGGCATCCGGGGGGACCTGCCGATCGTCATCGCGTTCGTGATCCTCGCCGCCTACACGTACCAGAGCGGCCTCCGCGCGCCGGCGCTCATCGCGGTCGTCAAGGACGCCATCATCTACGTCACGGTCATCGCCGCCGTCATCGTGATCCCGATGAAGCTCGGCGGCTACGGCGCGGTGTTCGACGCGGTGCCGGAGAAGAAGCTCCTCCTCGCGCCCGAGCAGGCGACCGCGTACTCGAGCCTCGCGCTCGGCTCGGCGCTCGCGCTCTTCCTCTATCCCCACTCGATGACCGGCGTCCTCAGCTCCAGCGGGCGCGCGGTCATCAAGCGAAACACCGCGATGCTGCCGGCGTACTCGCTCTTGCTCGGCCTCATCGCGCTCCTCGGCTACATGGCCATCGCGGCGAAGGTCGGCTCCTCGCCCGCGTACGCGGACGGCTTCGCGCAGTACGGGGCGAACTTCGCGGTGCCGGCGCTCTTCCTCGGGGCATTCCCGTCATGGTTCGTCGGCTTCGCGTTCGCGGCCATCGCCATCGGCGCGCTCGTGCCGGCGGCCATCATGTCGATCGCGGCCGCGAGCCTCTTCACGCGCAACGTCTACCGGGAGTTTCTCCGGCCGAAGTGCTCGGGCAAGGAGGAGGCGACGGTCGCGAAGGTCGTCTCGCTGGTCGTGAAGCTCGGCGCGCTCGCGTTCATCGTCGCGCTGAAGAAGGAGTACGCCATCGCGCTCCAGCTCCTCGGCGGCGTGTGGATCCTGCAGACGTTCCCGGCCATCGTCGTCGGCCTCTACACGCGCTGGCTGCACCGCTCGGCGCTGCTCGCGGGCTGGGCGGTGGGGATGGCGCTGGGGACGTGGATGGCGTGGACGCAGTCGTTCAAGGCGCCCGTGTTCGCGCTTCACCTCGGCAGCCACGTGGTGCCGGCCTACGCCGCGGTGTGGGCGCTCCTCGCGAACCTCGCGGTCGCCGTCGTGGGAACGGTGGCGCTCAAAGCGATGCGGGTCGAGCCGGGAACCGACTCGACCCGCGCCGAGGACTACGGAGAGTGAATGACCGATCGCGGACGATCGGTGACTCAGGTCACTCGCAGCCGGACTCGCCCGCCAGCGCGCTGGCGAAGTTGTTGACGTCGAGGACCCCGACGCCCGCCGCCGGCTCGTAGCCCGGCACGCCGTCGTAGTACCAGTTGTCACCCGCGGTGATGTCCACCACCGAC
>JBEKGQ010000776.1:0-3749 GCA_050012715.1 Polyangiaceae bacterium | reverse complement strand
GATGCCGGCGATGCCGCCCACGACGCCGACCGTCTCGAACGTGCGCCCGGTGTTGCCGGAGTCTGCCACGCTCGAGGGGCAGCCGACGTGCGACGGACAAGCGCTGTTCGCGCTGGACACCTTGCCCGAGCCCGCCACGAGCAGGATCGCTCCCGTCACGATCAACGCCCCGCCCACGCCCACGACGACCCAGGGCACGACGGAGTGCTCGGCCTCGGGCGGAGGCGGGCTTCCGGTGGGGACCGTCGGGGGCGGCGGCGTCGCGGTGGCGCTGGTGTCCGCCGTGGTCGTCCCGGTCGGGGCCGTCGTCGCGGTCGTGGTCGGTGCGGTCACGGCGGTGGTCGCGGCGGGCCTCTCCTGCGCGAGCTGCTCGCGGAGGTTCCGGATGCGCCGCTCGATGACCTCGCGATCGGGCGTGTTCGGGACCCGCAGGATGTACTCGCCGAGGGCTCGGATCGCTTCGGCCTTGTCGCCCTTCCGCTCGTAGGCGGTCGCGATGATGGGCAGGATGCCGTGGACGCTGCAGTCGATGCTATACGCGTCCTTGAAGTAGCTGATCGCCTTGTCGTAATTCGACTCGTCGAGGAAGCCCTTGCCGCTGAGGAACACGGTGTGGGCACGCTCGACGTCGACCTTGCTGACCCTGGACGCGTCGCAGGCGGCCGGATACGGCGAGGGGCCCTGGGCGAGCGCGGGCACGGCGATGGCCATTCCCAGGAGGACCAGGCAGAGGAGCGGCTTGCGTGTGGAGCGCATCGCTTGCTGGGAGCGGACGGTAGCACGACCCCTCCCGGGAGATCACGTAAGTGGCCGCATCCGCGGACCAAGCGGGATCATTGGCCTCCCTCCCAGGCCACCGTCCGCCATGCCCGCTCCGAAGGGAACGTCGAGGACATGGCTGCGTTCATCCGTCAGATGGGGACGTCCAGCGCGCGCAACGACGCGGTCATCCATCGGATGGGGACGTCCACGCGAGCAAAGGGCGCCGCCCTCCATCGGCCGGGACATGGCTTGGGAGCCTCAAGGCTCCCGATCCCGGTTCCCCAGCGCATACACGGCGCGCACGAGCCACGAGAGCGACGCGGGGTCGGCGCCGAGCGCGACGGGGGCGAGCACGAAGCCCCCCGCCCTCACCTCCACATGCGCCGGCGTCTGCCACGAGACGGCGAGGCGCCGCACGCGCGGCGTGATGGCCTCGGACAGGTCGACCGCGGACGGTGCGAAGGTGGCGAACGCGGCGTCGAACGCGGCGTCGCCCGTCGTGCGGCGCGGCAGCGTCACGAGGTCGAGCGGCTCGCTGAACGCGCTCCCGCCGTCGCTGGTCAGCGCCGCGCGGCCCTTCACCCGCGTGTCCTGGGCGATGGCGATCCACGCCGAGGCCCCGCTCTCGACGACGAAGCGCGCGACGGTCAGCGACCCGACGTCGCCGGTCGACTCGAGGACGTGCTCGTAGCGGATCGGCACCCGCAGCGTGGCGTACGGCTCCCACGCGCGCAGCCAGCGCTCGTCGGCCTCGGGCGAATAGCGGAATCCCTTTCGGCCGGCGTACTCGACGAGCCAGGGGACGTAGCCCGACGCGCTCACCCCACCCTCGTCAGCGAGCGAGGGCGCCGAGCGTCGGCTGCGGATCGGTCTCTCCGCCGACCCCCGCGAGCGGGCCGTGCGGCATGTGCTCTCCGTTCTTCTTGCGCTGCTCCATCTCGTACTTGCTCGGGCACTTCGCGAGGACGTTCGACGCCTCGAACGAGCCGTCGGTGTGGAGCTCGCCCTCGACCGTCACGCCGACGTCGAGGTCGGGCACGTCCTTGAAGGTGTCGGGGACCACGCACTGCGCGAAGCGCACCGGGAGGTCCGCCCCGTTCTTCTCGATGACGAACCGGTACTCGCACGGCTGGTCGCGATGGACGAGGCTCCCGTGCACGAGCATTCCCTCGGCGCGCACCGGCCGGCCGACGAACTTCGCCTTCTGGGCCAGGAGCTCGTCCACCGGCTTCGAGTACATCGCCTTGTCCTGCATCCCGGTGAGGACGAGGGCGGCGATCCCCGCCGCCCCCATCGCGAGCCCGACCGCGATGACGATGCCCACCCAGCGGCGGCGCTCGGGTTCCTCGTCCTCGGCGTGTCGACGGCGAGGCGGGGGTGTGTCCTTCGGCTCATCCATCATCACCCCGAAGCCTAGCCCCCACGGCGGACCCGTCAAACCGCCGGGACCCACGCTCGCTCTCCGCTTCGCCGCCCTCGCGGGGTCGGTGTACAATCGACTCGTGGCAGTCGCACCAAGTCGATCGCGCTCGGTTGGACGATGACTGACGTTCTTTCGCTTCCCGTACTCGTCCTCAACCGTCACCTCTCCCCCGTGCAGGTGACGACGGTCAAGCGCGCCATCGTGCTCATGTACGGCGGCGTCGCGCTCGCGCTCGACGAAGGCGGCGAGTCGTACGAGTTCGACCTCTGGCGCGACATGCAGGTCCGCGACGACGACGACGCGATCCCCATCGTCGGCGGCGCACTCCGCGTCCCGCGCGTCGTGCACCTCTTGCGCTACGACCGCACCCCGCGCGTCACCGTGCGCCTCACGCGTCGCAACCTGATGTTCCGCGACGCCCACCAGTGCCAGTACTGCGGGAAGCGCCCGCCGCTGCGCGACCTCAACATCGACCACGTGATGCCGCGCTCGCGCGGCGGCGACGACACGTGGGAGAACCTCGTGACGGCGTGCCGTCAGTGCAACCTGCGCAAGGGCTGGAAGACGCCGGAAGAAGCGCAGATGCGCCTCGCGCGCCGCCCCTTTCGGCCGAAGTGGACGATGACGGCGCAGATCCTCCTCGGCAGCGGCTGGAAGTTCAAGGAGTGGGAGCCATTCCTCAAGGCCGCGAGCTGAAAGGCCGCGAGCTGATCGAGCGCCGCTTCGATGGTCACTTGTTGGGCGTGACCCCACCGTCCGCGCACTCGCCCCAGCTCACCCAGCCACCGTCGTCGCAGACGAAGAGGTCCATGCACCCGCAGCAGTCGGCGGCGCCGGTGCAGGCCAGCGCCGTCCCCAGCGAGCAATCGGGCATCTCGAGGTCGACGCATCCCGGCCCCCCATAGGTCCCCGGGGGCGCGTCGAAGGGCGCGTCGAACTCGGACGACGTGTCGGGCCCCGCTTCGAGCGGGTGAACGCCCGCCTCCGGCGAGTAGTTCGGGCACGTCTGCACGAAGGCCCACGTGCCGTTGTCGCAGGTGTAGACAGAGGCGCATTCGAGATCCATGCAGACGTCGGCGTCCAGATCGGTGGGACACGCCGGCGCCTGCAGGTCCTGGCACACCGCGGGCTGCGCCGGATTGTTGCACGCGGGCGCGGCGAAGAGCGCGACGACCACGGGGATGAGGAGCGCGAGGAGCAACGAGCGAGTCATCGGAGCTTCGTGAAGCCGTTGTGCACCGTGCCGACGGGGCGGACCGGGCGCGTCGGTGGACGCGTCTCGGTCGCGGAGGGCTCGGGAGGCACGAAGGCGTAGCCGTCAGGCTCGGGACGCGCAATGCCATCTTGCTCGCGCACGAAGCCCTCGGCGCGGGTGCCGTCGATGGCCACGATGGCGACGCGATGGCGTGTACCACTCTCTGCCGCGACGTCGAAAGCGGCCACGTCGGCAGGGGGGTCGAGCTCGCGGGACACGTCGTCGAGCTCGACGTGGGTGGCGAGGAACGGGAGCGGGACGACGACCTTGCGCGCGGTGGGAGCGACGACGATCTCGGTGACCGAAGGC
>JBEKGQ010000775.1:0-3749 GCA_050012715.1 Polyangiaceae bacterium | reverse complement strand
GAAGCGGCCAGGTCGTCCAGTACCTCGACAAGCAGACCCCGGCGCACTCGCAGCGCAACGGGGCCGCCATCTTCGACTCGCGCCTCAACCGGCTCAATGTCGGCTTCAACTACGCCTCGGTCGGGTCGCATCACCACAAGCTCCTGTGCGTGAAGGCGGGAGATTCGCTCACTGCGTTCTGCGGCGGGATCGACTTCAACGACGACCGGCTCGAGGTCCCCGATCAGGGCCACGGGCAACCTCTGCACGACGTCCATTGCCGGGTCGTGGGGCCTGCGGCGTCGAACCTCCTCCAGACCTTCGTCGACCGCTGGACGGATCACCCGGACTCGTCGGGCCTCGACACGGAGACGGGCGCCGCCTTGATGAACACGATCGTGCCGTCGGCGGACCTCGACCCGAGCAATCAGCCGAAGCCCGGCCGGCACAAGGTGCAGATGGGACGCACGTTCGGGCAGGGACCGCTGCTGAACGGCGTGGACGGTCAGGGCTCGGCCCAGGCGCACTACAGCTTCGCCCCGCAGGGAGAGAAGACCGCGCGCGCGCTCATCGTCAACGCCATCCGGAGCGCCAAGAAGTTCATCTACCTGGAAGATCAGTACTTCGTCAGCCTGGAGGCGGCGCAGGTCCTCGTCGAGGCGCTCAACAACGGCATCAAGCACCTCACGATCGTGGTTCCTCACCACAAGATCAGCGATCTCCCGCTGACCGTCCGCCACCGGAAGGCTTGCATCGAGCTCCTCCGCGCGGCCGACCCAGAGCACAAGCGCGTGCACATTTTCTACAAGTGCGGGCCCAACCAGTCGCCCGGCGACTACCACACCTACGTTCACTCGAAGATGACGATCGTGGACGACGAGTTCGCGGTGGTCGGCACCGTCAACTACAACCGCCGGAGCTGGCACTACGACTCGGAGGTCAACCTCGGCATCTACGATCCCTCCGTCGACAAGATCCTCACCAACCGCTTCGCGCACTGGCTGCGCATCCGGATGTGGGCGGAGCATCTCTTCGGCGTCAGCTTGCCCCCGTCGCCGCCCGACGGTGCCATCAACGCGAGCGACTGCAGCTACGCCGAGGTCTTCGACGGCGTCGCCTCCAGCGCCCAGTGGATCGAGCTCGTGGCGCTGGAGAAGAAGTGGCTGGCGCAGAACCCCGGCAAGAAGACCCAGGACTACGATCAGACGCAGTACAACGGCGCCGCGCGCGTCCGGCCGTACAACATCAACGAGCCGCCGCGCGAGATCAATCTGCCCGGCATGGGCATTCCCATCCTGGGCCTACCGATCGATCTCCTCGTCAGCCAGTATGGCTGGGACCATTTTCTCGACCCCTGGACCACGTGAGCCCTCGAGTCACGCCGGAGAGAACCAATGACCGTTGATGCCATCCGCAAGAGAGTCGGTGTCCTCGGGACCGGGCCCGCCGGTCTCGCCATGGGCCACGCGTTCGTCGAGCTCGGCCACGAGGTCATGCTCGGCAGCCGCGAGGTCCCGAACGACTCGACCGCCGAGTGGAAGGCCGAGGCCGGCAGGCGAGGCTTCGCCGGGACGTTCGCGGAAGCAGCCGCCTTCGGCGAGGTCGTCGTCGTCGCCATCCGAGGCGATGCGACCGAAGCCGTCCTGCGCCGCGTCGGCCACGAGCCGTTCGGTGAAAAGGTGGTCATCGACCTGACGAACCCCATCGACTACAGCAAGCGCGCGACGCCGACGCTGTTCGTGGGCACCACCGACTCCCTCGGGGAGCGCGTGCAGAAGCTCTTGCCGGATGCGCGGGTGATCAAAGCATTCAACACGGTCGGGGCAGGGCTGTTCTTCCGTCCCCAGATCGCCGATGGGCGCCCCGACATGTTCCTCGCGGGCAACGACTTCGAGGCCCGCGACGTCGTGGTGCAGGTCTGCGAGGAGTTCGGCTGGGGTACCGCGTACCTCGGCGGCATCGAGTCCGCGCGCTACATCGAGCCGATGACCCTCGCGTGGGCGGGGTATGCGCTGATGACGGGCGGGATGGGCCACGCGTTCAAGCTGCTGGGCAAGCCGCCCAAGCCGGTGATCCCCGGGGAATAGTCACCCGGCGGCTACGGCCCTCGGCGACGAGCCAGCCGCGCGCGGTCACAGGGACCGGGGTCGTTGCTAGTACTCTTCAAGGAGACTCACCCATGATCGACTTCCTCCGTACCCGCCGGCGACTCGTGTCCGGCAGCGTTCTCGCGCTCGCACTCCTCGGGGCCGGCTCGGCTCAGGCGTACCGCATGCTCGACGGCGACTGCTGCGCACCCGGCTCGCCCTGCTGCCACCCCGGCTCGCCCTGCTGCCACCACCCCGCCCCCGGGAAGTGACGCCGCCCGAGCGCGAGCTCGACCGCCTCATGGACCGACTCGCCAGCGGCGACCGCGCCGCGTTCGACCCGCTCTTCCGCGCCCTCTGGCCGCGCGCCGTCGCCACCGCGAGGCGGCGGCTCGAGCCCGCGGGCGCGGCGGACGCGGCGCAGGCGACCATGATGAAGCTCTTCGCGCGCGCCCCGGAGTTCACCCGGGGCGCGCCGGTGCTGCCTTGGTTTTATGCCATCGCGGCCAACGAGATACGGGCGGCGCAGCGGAGGGGGAAGCGGCATGAGGGGGCGGGCGTGGATGAGTCGATCGCGGCGGACACGGGGGATCCGGAGGGCCTCGCGGTCGAGCGCGAGCTGCGCGCGGCGGTGGCGCGGGCGGTCGAGGCGCTCGACCCGGCATCGGCGGAGGCGATCGCGGCGCTCCTCGGGGAAGGGGAGCGACCGGCCATCGACGACGCGGCGTTCCGCAAGCGCGTGTCGCGGGCCTACGCGAAGCTCCGGGTGCTCCTGGGAGTGGGAGGTCACGTTGAACGCTGAGTCCCTGGGGATGGCCACGCAGGCGAGGGCGCGCCGCTCCTACGAGGCGGCGATGCTGCGGCTCGGCGTGATGCGCGCCGCGCTGGTGACGGGCCTCGTCGCGGCGCTCGCCGCGCTCGGGCTCACGAGCCTGCCGGCGACGTGGTGGCTCGCGCCCCTCTTCGCGGTGTGGGTCGTCGTGGGCTGGCGCGGCGCGCTCATGTGGCGGGGCGCGCTCGGTGGCCTCGCGGTCGGCCTCGGCGCGCTGGCGCTGCCGATGTCCGTGCTGCGGCCCTGCTGCGCGACGATGAGCGCGATGATGACCGGCGGGGCGAGCTGCTCGATGCCCGAGGTGTGCGTCGCGGCGGGAGCGGCGCTGGGCCTCGTGGTGGCGGCGACGCTGCCTCGCCTGCGGAGTCCGCGGGAGTGGGCCCAGGCCGCCGGCGGGGCGATGGTCGCGGTCGTGTCGCTCGTCGCGTGCCGCTGCGCGGACATGGTGGTGGGCGAGAGCGTGGGGCTCCTCGGCGGCCTGCTGGCCTCGTCGGTCGCGCTGGCGATGGCGCGGGCGTGGTGGGCGGCGCATCACGGTCTGCCGCAGTCGCACGAGTAGCGGGCGGGATCGTTGGAGGCGCAGGGGCCATCGGACGAAGTGGGAGGGCCGCTACGCCGGGTGCTGGCCGGGACGGACCCGGAACGGTCGCCCCCCGGGTCGACACAACGACGGTCGGACCGAGTGGAATCGCGATTCGAGTCGATCCGACGACGATTCGACCGGGTGGAACCGCGGCTCGACCGGGTCGAATCGCGATTCGAGTCGATCCGACGACGATTCGACCGGGTGGAACCGCGGCTCGACCGGGTCGAATCGCGATTCGAGTCGATCCGACGACGATTCGACCGGG
>JBEKGQ010000774.1:0-3749 GCA_050012715.1 Polyangiaceae bacterium | reverse complement strand
GCGCGCGACCACGCTGGTGGACGGCTCGAGGAGGCTCACCGGCCGCGGCGCCGTGCTCGGCACGCCGCTCTACATGTCGCCCGAGCAGTGGCGCGGGGACGAGGTGGATGCGCGCACCGACGTCTACAGCCTCGGCGTCGTCGCGTACGAGGTCCTCGCCGGCGAGCCGCCGTTCCTCGGCAAGACGCGGTGGGTCGCCCTCGAGCACGCCGAGGACGCTCCCCCGCCCCTCGCCGTGCGCGCCCCGAAGGTGTCGCGACGGCTCACGAGCGTCATCGAGGCCGCGCTCGCGAAGAAGCCCGGGGAGCGCCCTCCCTCCGTGGCCGCCTTCGCGGCCTCGCTCCACGTCGGCCGTGAGACGACCGTGTCCCTCCTGCGGCGTTCCTTCGCGCTCACGTTCAATCACTACGGCGTGCTCAGCCTCTGCTGCGCCGCCCTGTCGCTGCCGCGGATCGTCCTCTGGGTGACGATGCTGACGATGTGCCTCCTGGCGCGCCTGGGTGCGGTCGGCGCGCAGACCCCCGACTTCGTCGCCCTGGGCGGCGCGGCCGCCATCGGCCCGTGGGTCGCGTTCGTTTCCATGGCCGCGGCCGGGCTGCTCGTCGCGCCGGCGGCGGATCTCCTCGCTTCCCGAGCCGTCGGAGGCCGGCCGACCCTCGGCGACGTGATGAGGGCCTCGCTGGGCTCGCTCCCGTCGAACCTGGTGCTCGCGCTCGTGCTGGGCGGCGTGCTCTTCACGGCCGTCATCGCCGCCGTCATCTCGGCCAGCCTCGGGTCCTCGCCCCTGGCGGTCGGGATCGCGACCGGGCTTGCCGGGGCCCCCTTTGCGATCGCGGCGCTCTTCTTTCTCGCCTTCTCCTCTCTCGTGGGCCCGGTGGCCGCCGTCGAAGGCGCGCGCGGCCTCGCGCCCTTGTGGCGCTCTTTCCGGCTCGTCCGCCCGGTGTGGCGCGCCGCTCTCGGGGCGCAGCTCTTCTACGCGCTCCTCACGCAGGGCCTCGACTGGATCCTGACCCGTGCGCTCGAGAGTGGCGGCGCCGCGGCCCCCGCCGGTCCGACGCCGCCCCACCCTTTGACGCCCTCCAGCTTCGTCGCCGCCATCGCCGAGAACATGAAGCTCGTGGAGACGACGTTGCTGGGCATGCCCATCGTGGTGCTTCTGACCCCGTTCACCCTCGTCCCCTTCGCGCTGCTCTACATCCGCGCGCGCGAGGCCGAGGGCAAGCCGCTCGTCGCCGAGCGATGACTCTCCGGAACCGACGAAGGGCCTCCGGAATAGGCTTACGCCGCCCGCCGTTGCAACGAGCCATGCTCCTCGACGACCCGCGGCTGCCCCGACGCGACCTCCTCCTCGCCACGGCCTCCGTGCTGGTCGCCGCGTGCTCCTCGCCTCCGCCCCCTCGCTCCGCGACCGCGCCGGAGGCGCGTCGGGACGGCAACGCGGAGCTCGCGCGCATCGAGGCCACGGTCGGCGGGCGGGTCGGCGTGTTCGCGCTCGACACCGCCAGCGGGCGCACGCTCGCCCACCGGGCCGACGAGCGCTTCGCCATGTGCTCGACGTTCAAGTGGACGCTCGCCGCCGCGGCGCTCGCGCGCATCGACCGCGGCGAGGGCGCGCTCGACGAGCGCGTCCCGTTCGGTCCGGGCGATCTGATGGATCACGCGCCGGTGACCAGAGAGCACGTCGCCGAGGGCGCGATGACGGTCGAGGCCCTGGCGCGCGCCGCCGTCACCGTGAGCGACAACGCGGCGGCCAACGTGCTCCTCGCTTGGATGGGCGGCCCGGGCGCGCTCACCGCGTTCTTCCGGCAGCTCGGCGACCCGGTCACCCGCCTCGATCGCAACGAGCCGAGCCTCAATTCCAACGAGCCGGGCGATGTCCGGGACACCACCTCGCCGCGCGCCATGGTGGGCCTGATGAAGACGGCGCTCCTCGGGGACGCGCTGAAGCCCGCTTCGCGCGAGCGGCTCCTCGCGATGCTGCGCGCGTGCGAGACCGGCAAGAGGCGTCTCCGGGCGGGGCTGCCGGAGAACTGGGTCGTCGGCGACAAGACCGGCACCGGTGAGTACGCCGTCAACGACGTCGCCATCGCGGTTCCCCCCGGCCGCGCGCCCATTCTCGTTGCGGCCTACATGAGCGATCCCGGTGGACCGCCCGACGACGACGCCGCTCGGCACGAAGCGGGTTGCGTGGCCATCGCGAGAGTCGTCGCGAGGGAGCTGGGCGGCTGAATCGCCCGCCGTCAGCCGCTGCGGGCGATGACGCGGTGGACGATCCCCTCGACCTCGTCGCGATCGACCTTCTTCTCCAGGGCCACGCGGACCTCCTTGAGCTCTCGCGCGTGATCGAGCACGGCGATCTTCACGAGCCCCACGTCCTGGCGGATCTCCGCGATGTCGTGCTCGACGCGATCGAAGCGGCGATCGACCGCTTCGAAGCGGAGGTCGACCTCCTGGAAGCGGCGGTGCACCTCGGCGAACCCCGCCGACATTTCCTGACGCAGCATCTGCTGCTCCTGACGCAGCGTCTGCTGCTGTTCGTGGAGGAGCTGTTGCCCCTCCCCGAAGACCTTGTTCTGGGCGCGGATCTCCTCGAGGACGACCACGAACGCGCGGGCCTCCGCGGAGGTCGACTTCGAAGCCTTGTTCTTGCGCGCAGCCATGGTCTCTCTCCTAGCTATGCCGGGCGTGGGCCGGGCACAAGGGACGGTGTTGCAGAGCGCGTGCCGCGATCGGGCGAGGAAATTCGCGGCGATGCGCAGGGTATGCCCTGTCGGGGACAGATCGCGGGGTGTCCATGGACAGGCGGCTGCTCGTACTACCATCGGCCCATGCGCGTTTCCCCGCTTCTCGCCGCCGCGCTCCTCGCGCTCTCCCTCACCGCGTGCGGCGCGAAGGCTCCGCCGCCGCTGACGCCGCCGCCCCCTCCGGTGGCGACGATCGCGCCGCCCCTTCCGGATCCGCCGCTGCCGATGGACACGCGCGTCCACAAGGGCACGCTGCCGAACGGCCTCACGTACTACGTCCTCGCGCACCACAAGCCGGAGCACCGCGCGCAGCTCTGGCTCGCGGTCAACGCGGGCTCGGTCCTCGAGGACGACGATCAGCGCGGGCTGGCGCACTTCGTCGAGCACATGGGGTTCAACGGGACGCGGCGCTTCCCGAGACAGGCCCTCGTCGACTTTCTCGAGAAGAGCGGCGTGTCGTTCGGGGCGGACCTCAACGCGTCGACCTCGTTCGATCAGACCGTCTACACCCTGCAGGTTCCCACCGATCAGCCGGAGCTCGTGAGCCGCGCGATCGGCATCCTGCGCCGTTACCTCCCCACAGTCCCGGTGAGCGTGACCGCGATGTCTGAGGGACGCGCGAGCACGAAGAATGAGGGGCGGGCGGTTCAGAAGGGCAGGTCGGGCGCGTCCGGCGGGCTGAGGACGCGTTCCACCTGGGTGCGGTAGTCGTCGCCGTCCTCGGCGGGGGCGGCCATCAGGGGCCCGAGGATCTGAAAGCGCAGACGTGCCCATCGCACGCGCGCGCTCGGCGCGTGGTCGTCGTTGGCCATGGTGCTCCGGCGCTGCGGCCGTGGACTGCCGCAGCGCGACGGACCCTACGCCGAAGGGAAAAACACGGGCAGCGCCATCTTCTGCGTGAACACCGCGGGCCTCGCGGCTACATCACGGCCCTCAGCCAGCGTGAAGGCACCCTCGCGGGTCGCGGGCCCGCGTCCGGCGGGTAGCGCTGCGCGCACCACAAGC
>JBEKGQ010000773.1:0-4878 GCA_050012715.1 Polyangiaceae bacterium | reverse complement strand
GTCGACGCGGAGCCCGAGCCGAGCCTGCATCTCATCGCCACCTACGGGTTCGGCGGGCGCAAGAACCTCTCGAGCTCGTACCGCCTCAAGGAGAGCCTCATCGGCCAGTGCGCCTTCGAACGAAAGCGCATCCTCCTCACCGACGTGCCCGACGGCTTCATCAGCATCGCGACGGGGATGGGCGAAGCGACGCCGCGTACGGTGGTCGTGCTGCCGGTGCTCTTCGAGGGCGCGATCAAGGCGGTCATCGAGCTCGCGTCGTTCCGCCCCTTCTCCCCGAACTACCTGACGTTCCTCGACCAGCTCATGGCGAGCGTCGGCGTCATCCTGAACTTGATCTCCTCGAGCATGCGGACCGAGGAGCTCCTGCAGCAGCTCAAGAAGTCCAACGCGGAGCTGGAGGCGCAGGCGGCCGAGCTCAACGACAAGGCGAAGCTCCTCGAGGTCAAGAACCAGGAGGTGGAGCTCGCCAGCCGCAGCCTCGAAGAGAAGGCCGAGCAGCTGCAGCTCATCTCCAAGTACAAGTCCGAGTTCCTCGCCAACATGTCGCACGAGCTGCGGACGCCGCTCAACAGCCTGCTCATCCTCTCGAAGACGCTGGCCGAGAACCGCGGCCGCAACCTCACCGACGAGCAGGTCAAGTTCGCCGAGACCGTCTACACGTCCGGCCACGATCTCCTCCAGCTCATCAACGAGATCCTCGACCTCTCGAAGGTCGAGGCCGGCAAGATGCCGATCGACCCGCGCACCTTCCCGATCGACGAGGTGCGCGACTACATCGAGCGTACATTCCGGCACATCGCGGACCAAAAGAGCCTCTCCTTCGACGTCCGCATGGACCCGCGCCTGCCGTCGACGATGTTCAGCGATCCGACGCGCCTCCAGCAGATCCTCAAGAACCTGCTCTCGAACGCGTTCAAGTTCACCGCCAAGGGCGGGGTCACGATGATCGTCGAGCCGACCGAGGACGACACGAGGTCGATCCGGTTCGCCGTGCGCGACACCGGCATCGGCATCCCGGTCGACAAGCACAAGCTCATCTTCGAGGCGTTCCAGCAGGCGGACGGCACCACCAGCCGCAAGTACGGCGGCACCGGTCTCGGGCTCACCATCAGCCGCCTCACGCGCCCACGAGACGGCGCCCGAGCCCCACGTCCCGGTCCTGCCCCCGGACGCCGACTTCTCGGGGAAGAAGGTCCTGCTCGTCGACGACGACGGTCGCAACGTGTTCGCGATCGCGAGCGTCCTCAAGGAGCGCGGGATGGAGGTCCTGCACGCCGAGAACGGCAAGCTCGCGCTCGAGCTCCTGCGGAAGCACGCGGACGTCGACGCCGTGCTCATGGACACCATGATGCCGGAGATGGACGGCCTCGACGCCACCCGTGCCATCCGAAACCTGACCCAGTTCAAGTCCCTCCCGATCCTCTCCCTCACGGCGAAGGCGATGAAGGGTGACCGCGAGAAGGCCCTCTCCGCCGGCGCCTCGGAGTACGTCACGAAGCCGGTCGACCCCGAGCGCCTGCTCGCCATCTTGCACTTCTGGCTCGAGCCAGGCGCACCGGCGAAGACCGTGTCCTGACCCATGAGCCCACGAGACGACATGACCCGACCACAGCCGGTGAGCGTCCTCGTCGTCGACGATACGCCGGCCAACCTCGTGGCGCTGGGCGCCGTGCTCGGGCCCCTGGGGGTTCACGTGGTCGAGGCGCGCTCGGGGGCCGAGGCCATCGAGCGCGTGGCCCACGAGTCGTTCGCGGTCGTGCTCCTCGACGTCCAGATGCCCGGCATGGACGGCTTCGAGGTCGCCCGCCGCCTTCGCGAGACCGCCAGCGGAGCGGACGTCCCCATCATCTTTCTCACCGCGATCCACCGGGACGAGTCGTACGCGCGGCGCGGCTACGCATCGGGCGCCGCGGACTACATCACGAAGCCCTACGATCCCGAGGTCCTCCGCGCGAGGGTCAAGGCCTTCGTCGATCTCTACCTCCAGCGCGACAAGCTGCGTCTGCGCGAGGTGGGAGAGCGCACGCGCGAGCGCGACGACGCGCTCGAGAAGCTGGCGGCCCTACTGGCCAGCGAGAGAGCGCTGCGGCGGGAGGCCGAGGTCGCCAACCGCGCGAAGGACGAGTTCCTGGCGACGGTCTCCCACGAGCTCCGGACGCCGCTCAACGCGATCCTCGGCTGGTCGGTGATCGCGCGCCGGCACGCAGGCTCACCGGAGGTCGACCGCGCGCTCTCCACCATCGAGCGCAACGCGCGCGCCCAGATGCGCATCATCGAGGACGTGCTCGACGTCGGTCGGATGCTCGGCGGCAAGCTGCGGCTCGAGATCACCGCGACCCGGGTGAGCGACGCCATCGAGGGCGCGGTCCTCGCCGTGCGACCGGCCGCCGACTCCAAGCGCGTGCGGCTCGACGTCGCGATCGGGCCCGACGTCGGCGTCATCGCCGCCGACGCGGGGCGGCTGCAGCAGATCGTCTGGAACGTGCTCTCCAACGCGATCAAGTTCACGCCGAGCGGGGGCAAGGTCGAGGTCGTCGCGAGCCAGGACGACACCCGCGTGCTCATCGAGGTGCGCGACGACGGCCAGGGCATCCGCCCGGAGTTCCTGCCGCACCTCTTCGAGGCTTTCCGCCAGGCGGACAGCTCCGTGGCACGCCGCCACGGCGGCCTCGGCCTCGGGCTCGCCATCGTCAGTCAGCTGGTCGACGCGCACGGCGGGCGCATCAACGCCCACAGCGACGGCGAAGGAAAAGGGGCCACCTTCACCATCGAGCTGCCGGTGCGCACCGCGACGGACGTGGATGAGGTCCCCTCGGAGGGCAGCCTTCCGGTCGTCGAGGCGGCCGCGGTCGCCGCCGACGTGAGGCTCGACGGCGTACGGCTCCTCATCGTCGACGACGACGAGGACTCGCGCGACCTCATCGGCTGCATCCTCGCGGAGCAAGGCGCCACGGTGGCAAGCGCGTCGACCGCACGAGAAGCGCTGCGGATGCTCGAAGAAAGCCATCCCGACGTCCTCCTCAGCGACATCGGTATGCCGGACGTGGACGGTTACTCCTTCATCCGCCGCATTCGCAGCATGCCCGCGAGTCGTGGCGGCAAGACCCCGGCGGTCGCCCTGACCGCCTACGCGCGCTCCCAGGACGGCGAACGCGCCTTCGCCGCCGGCTTCCAGGCGCACGTGACCAAACCGGTGGACCCCGACCGGCTCACCGCCGTCGTGGCGAACCTCGCCGGCATCGCCCTGGCCGGCCATGCCGGAGAAGCGGCGCGAGACGCCTAGCTGCTGAGACGCCCGCGCGAGCCCGCGACGGCGACGGCCCGGAGGAGCTCGTTCGGCCCGACGGGCTTGTGCAGAATTTCGACCCCCGGCGGTAGCTCGACGTACCGGTACGCTGTGCAGATGAGCGCGGGCGTCTCGCTGAGGCGAATGTGGCCCTCGTTCGAGGCCTGGTGGAGCAGCTCGGCGCCCGTGCCGTCCCCGAGGTTGTAGTCGGCCACGACGACGTCGATCGCGTGACCCGCCCGCAGCAAGGCCAGCGCTTCACGCACGGAGTCCGCGCAGACGACGCGATACCCGGCCTCTTCGAGGGTCACGGCGAACACCTCGCGCGTGTCCATCGCGTCCTCCACGACCAGGACGGTCATCGGTTGTGCAGACACGGGCGGACCAGCGCAGGCGGCTTCATCGATGGGGCTTCCCGCTCGAGTAAGCAAGTCACGCACCACGCTTCAACCGCGCGGAAGGCACGCCCGACGAGCGGGAAGATCGTGACGCAATGCCTCGCACCGTGAACTTCCGTCTCGGTCTCTCCGGGTCAACGCGGCCGCAGCGGGGGCGCCGCGAGGTGGCGCGACCGAGGGAAGAGGTCGCTGGGAGGTTCCTCGACCGAGAAGGTGTTCTGACTGAGCAGCGTCGCGACCATGGAGCACAGCAGGTCGGCGTCGACGGGTTTGTGGATCACGGGACGGCTGGCCGGAGGCTCCTCATCCTCGCCGTAGGCGGTGAGAATCACTATCGGGATAGTCGACAGTCGGGGTCGCTCCTCCATGAACTCGAGCACGTCCCATCCGCTCATGCCGGGCAGGAGAAGATCGAGGATCACGAGATCGGGAGCCGGGCCGCGCAGTCGCACGAGGGCTTCCTCGCCGTCCGCGGCGCAGACCACGTGATGGCCGGCCTCGGTGAGGATGCTCTCGAGGAGCAGGCGGACCGACTCGTCGTCGTCGATGACCAAGACGGAATGTTGCACGACAAGGACCTTTGCAGGCATCGGGCCAGCGAGAGCGGATGAGGTCCCACGACCGACAGAGCGGCAACGATGACGCCGCCCGGTCCGCCTGTCGCACACTCGTCACCTGCCTCGATTGGTCGGAAGAAGCCTGAGCCGGTGACGAAATTGGGCAGCGCGACTTCGCAGATTGGGCACGACCCGTTCGCTTGCCGGGCGCGGAGCCGCGCGAATCTCGCAGATTTCCGCGCCACCCACCGTCGTGGTCGCTCTGGCACGCCGGCTGCACTGGCTCCGAGCGGCCGAACGAGGCGACGGGGGTCGCGGCCGTACGCAACGGACTGTCGACGGGCGACGGGTCGGGGTGCGGACACGACGGAACAAGCGAGCGAACGCTCGAAAAGGCGGGACTGAAGATGCGTCGAATGATGAAGGGTGCAAAGCGGGGCTTCACGTTGATCGAGCTGATGATCGTCGTCGCGATCATCGGCATTTTGGCGGTGCTCGCCATCTACGGCGTGCGCAAGTACCTCGCGAACGCGAAGACCGCCGAGGCGCGGAACTCGCTCGGACAGATGGGCAAGGACGAGACGTCCGCCTTCGAGAAAGAGTCGATGGCCGGCGGGACTCTCGCTCCTGGAGC
>JBEKGQ010000772.1:0-3761 GCA_050012715.1 Polyangiaceae bacterium | reverse complement strand
GCCGCGCTGCGCTTCTTCCGGGGGTCCTCGGCCATCTCAGTGCGTCTTTGCCACCACGCCCTTGAACATGCGGTGCGTCCGCGAGAGTCCCTCGATCTCGGCCTTGACCGCCGCGACGTCGCGCTTCGCGATGGCCGCGCGCGCCTTGGCGACGATGGCCCGGGCCTTCTCGATCGCGTCGCGGCCGAAGTCGCTGGCCGCGACGATCTGCTCGACCTGGGGGAAGAGGCGCTCGATCTCGCCGACGATGCGCTCCGCCTCCTGCTTGGCGGCCTCGAACTCCTCGCTCGAGCGCCGCTCGACCATGTAGTCCTTGGCGCCCTCGAGCATGTCCTTGATCTCGTCGCGCGTGAGGCCGCTCGACGCCGTGACCTCGATCGACTGCTCCTTGCCGGTCTCGAGATCCTTCGCGTGGACGCTGACGATGCCGTCCGCGTTGATCTCGAAGGTCACTTCGATCTCGACCGTGCCCTTCGGGGCCCGCCGCAGGCCGGTCAGGATGAACTCCCCGAGGAGCTCGTTGTCCTCCGCCCGCTCGCTCTCGCCCTGCATGACCACGATCTTCACCGCCGTCTGGTTCTCGCGGCTGGTCGTGAAGATCTTCGTGCGGTGGGTGGGCACCGTGGTGTTCTGGGGGATGAGCTCCTCGAAGTAGCCGCCCTGGGTCATGATCCCCAGCGCGTGGGGCGTGACGTCGAGGAGGACCATCTCCTGCTTGTCGTCGGTGAGGGCGGAGCCCTGGATCCCCGCGCCGAGGGCGACGCTCTCGTCGGGGTGCACGCCCTTGCAGGGCTCGCGCTCGAAGAACTCCGCGACTGCCTGCTGGATCTTCGGCATGCGGGTCATCCCGCCGACGAGGACGACCTCTTCGATGTCCTCCTTCTCGAGGTGCGCGTCGGTCAGGGTCTGCTTGCAGATGTCGATGGTGCGCTCGATGAGGTCGGCCGAGAGCTCCTCGAGCGTCTTCCGGTCGATGGTGCGCTGGAGGTGCAGGGCCTCGTTCCGGCCGCTGGAGATGATGAAGGGGAGGTTGACCTCCGTCTCGCGCACGCTCGAGAGCTCGCACTTGGCCTTCTCGGCCGCGTCCTTGAGGCGCTGCAGCGCCATCCGGTCCTGGCGGAGGTCGATGCCGTGCTCCTCTTTGAAGCCGTGCACCAGCCAGTCGATGATCCGCGCGTCCACGTCCTCTCCGCCGAGGAACGTGTCGCCGGCGGTGGCGATGACCTTGAAGACCGCGCTCGAGCCGATCTCGAGGATCGAGATGTCGAACGTGCCGCCGCCGAAGTCGTAGACCGCGATCGTCTTCTCGACGTTCTTGCCGAAGCCGTACGAGAGCGCCGCGCTCGTCGGCTCGTTGATGATGCGGATGACGTCGAGGCCCGCGATCTCGCCCGCGTCCTTGGTCGCCTGTCGCTGGTTGTCGTTGAAGTACGCGGGGACCGTGATGACCGCCTTCGAGACCGGCTCACCGAGGTAGTCCTCGGCGATGAGCTTCATCTCCTGGAGCACCATCGCGCTGATCTCGGGGACGCCGTACTCCTTCTCGCGCAGGACGATCCGCACGTCGGTGTGGGGACCCTGCACGATGCGGTAGCTGGAGGTCGCCACGGCGTTCTTCACCTGCGGAGAGCTCCACTTGCGACCGATGAGTCGCTTGGCCGCGTAGACCGTGTTCTCGGCGTTGGTGATGGCCTGCCGCTTGGCGATGTGCCCGACCAGCCGCTTGCCGGCTTCGGTGACCGCCACCATCGACGGCGTCGTCTTGTAGCCGCCACGGTTGGGGATCACCGTGGGGACGCCGTTCTCCACGATGGCCACGCACGAGTTGGTCGTTCCCAGATCGATCCCGATCACCTTCTCCATCCGCACGCGTCTCCCTTCGACCCCTGGCGTGGAGCTGAGGCGTTACGCCGACTTGCCCACGCGCTTCAGCAACGCCTGGATGTTATCATCATGGGGCGCCAGCTGCGCGGCCGTCTCCAGCTCCCGGCGGGCGTTCCGGCTCAGCCCCGCGGCCAGGTACACGTTGGCCAGCGTCGTCCGGTAGCCGGCGTTCTGGGGCTCCAGAGAGCAGGCCCGCTGCGCGAGGCGGGACGCCTCGTGGAGGTCCCCCCCTCCCTTCACGAGGGCGTGAGCGGCCTTGTCGTGGGCGAGGGCGTCGTCGGCGCGGGCGCGGCACACGCGAGCCCAGGAGCGCGCTGCGTCGGCCCACTGCTCGTTCTTCTCCTCGTACGAGGCCTGCTTCGAGTACGTCTCGGCCAGGAGGGCGTCCGCCTTGGTCTGCGCCTCCTTGGCGCGCTCCGCGATGCCGGGCTCGTTCGGCGCGAGCGTGAGGGCGACCTTGAGCGCGTTGGCAGCCGCGACGACGTCCCCCGCCTTCATCGACGTCTCCGCGTTGGCGACGTACTTCCGCGCCTGGGCCGTCTCCGCCATGGCCCTGCGCTCTTCGTAGCGACGGCGGAGCGCATCCATCGCGTCCTTGACCGACGGCATCGAAGGCGACGAGGCCGTGCGGCCGAGGGGGTTGGGGCTCGATGGCGACGGGGCGGGGGGGGCGCGCCCCGCGAGCAGGCGCCGGGCGAGCGCCTCTCGGCGAACCGCGGGGTCGACGTCGCGGGAGCCGGACGACGTGCTGGTCGTCGTGCTGGGGTCGCGGAGGGACGGCGACGACGGCGAGGGGACCGGCACGGCGGCGGGCGGCACGTCGCTGGCGGCCTGTCGCTCGATGTCCTCCTTCGCCCGGGACACCTCGGCGAGGGCGTCGGCGAGGAGCTCCTCGATGCCCCGTGAGCGTCGCTGCTCGTCGAGGTAGGCGTCGTACTCGGCGCGCGCCTCGCGGTTGGTCAGCGTGTCGTGCGCGAGGGTGATGCGCCCGAAGATGGCCTCCATCCGCACCTTGTAGGGGCCAAGGTTCTTGCGGAAGTACTTGTCCGGGTGAAACTTCGCCGCCAAGTCGAAGTACGCCCGCTTGAGGGCCTTGCGGTCGGCGGTTCGCTCGACGCTCAGGATGGCGTAATGGTCGAGCTGCTGGAGGCCGCGATGCATGACGAGCACGCGCCGCCGGATGTCGACGTCGAGCTCGACGTCCTCGTCGAGGAGCGCCTCTTCCTCCGGGGTCAGCGGTGGCTCGGCGCGGGGAGAGGCGGCCTTCAGCTGGGTCGACGACGTGACCTGCGCCGCTGCTGCGGGAACGGTGCCCGAGGGCGACGGCGCGGCGGGTTTCGGGCCGTCGGAGCCGTCGAACGTGATGAGCTTGAGGGCCTCGAGCTTCGCCAGCGAGGTGACGATCTGGTCCTCGGGCAGGCCGGTCGTCGCGACGAGGTCCTTCTCCGTGGCGATCCCGTCGACGCGGGAGAGCACGAAGCCGTCGGTGGGGGACAGCGGAGCGCCACGCACGTCGCGGCGTTCGGCGACGGGCTTCGGCGTACGCACGCGCGCGTCGGGCAACGAGACCTCCGCCCCCGATCATACCCCCGTTCCGGAGATCCAACGGTCGTGCATCCACACCCAGGCATGGGGCAGCGCGAGGATGCGCCGGGAGAGCTCCGCGTTGATCCGGCGGGTGAGCTCCTGGGCCCCGGATTCGTCGCGGGTGAGGTCGCTCGAGTCGATGCGAGTCGCGGTGACGACCACGCCTCCGTCGGGGCCTGGAGCGGCGGTGCCCACCACCACTGGCGCTCGCGCGCGGAGGGCGATGCGGGCCGGTCCGACCGCAGTCGGCGCAGGGTGGCCGAGGAAGGGGGCGTTGCACGATGGCACCC
>JBEKGQ010000771.1:0-3771 GCA_050012715.1 Polyangiaceae bacterium | reverse complement strand
GGGCGTGAGCCCGAAGGAAGCGAAGGTCGTGCTCTCCTCGCCGTAGGTCGCGGCGAGGTACTTCTCCAGCGCCGGCATGGTGTCGGCGATCGGAGCGTACGCGGCGTCACGCGCCTGTTGCTTGTCGGCAACGACCAGGCGCGCGGCGTCCAGGTCCTTCTCGGCCTGGAGGTACGTGGTGAACATCGCGGCCAGAGCCTGCGGGGTCAGGCTCTTGCCCCCGAGCACGATCGCCGACGTGATGTACTGCGTGATCGCGGCGACGATCTTGGTGAAGAGAAGCGTGCGACTGGCCACGGTGGCCTTGGTGTGATTCGACATGGGTCCTCCGGAGGGGGCGCGCGCTCGGGTTTCCGCGGGATTGCGGAGGTCCGTCGCTGCCCCTTCGGTCCCCACATCGGGATTTCGAGGCAAAGTGTCGGAGGTTTTTTTTTGCCCGATGTCGATTTCTCGTCCGACGTCGGGAGACCGCGGGCGGCGGACGGGAAATCGCCCATGGCGGCGCAGAGATAGCGGACGGCGGACGGGAAACCGCGGAAGGCGGACGGGAAACCGCGGAGGGCGGAGGGAAGACCGCGGAGGGCGGAGGGGAGACCGCGGAAGGCGGAGCGGAATCCGCGGAGGGCGGATGGGAGACCCCCGAAGGCGGACGGGAAACCGCGGAGGGCGGCCGGGAGACCCCGGAAGGCGGAGCCAAATGGCCGAGAGCGACCCTCGTTCGAGAGCAGAAGAAGCTTCAAAGGAGGGGAGGAGGAAAGGAGAGAGAGAGAGTCGCGGATTCTCGACCCAATACCCTCCTTCCTTCTCCTTGCCTCCTACTCTCCTTTGCTCTCGTCTCGGCGAGGATCGCGCGCGGCCATGGAGGTCCGGCCCCCGTCCTCGCGCCTACTCCGGCAGAGGCGGCGGAGGGCGTATCGAGTGGAGGCTCGGCAGCGGCGCGCGCGAGCTCTCGCCGGAGCGGTCGAGCGCGAGCTTGAAGAGGACCGGCCCGACCATCTCGTTGAGCGCCACCGTCGCCACCGCGAGCGAGCGGAAAGCGTCGCCGAACGTGGGGAACTCGCGCGCGATGATGACCGAGAGGCCCAGCGTCAGCCCGGCCTGCGACACGAGGCCCGCCCAGGACCACCGGCGGAGCACGGGAGGGCCGTTCGCGAGGGCGCCCGCGGCGCGCGAGGCGAGCCAGGTGACGAGCGCACGCGACGCGGTCAGCACGAGGGCGACCGGCCACATGATGCGCAGGAGCGGTAGATCGAGGTGCGCGCCGGCGGTCGCGAAGAAGACGACGTAGACGATGCTCCCGGTCTGCTCGATCGACGCGACGAACCGCTTGCCCTGCCGCGACATGTTGCGCACGACGACGCCCGCCACCATGAAGGTGAGCAGCGGGTCGAACTGGAGGTAGTCGATGACCACGCTCGCGCCGAAGCCGATCGCGATGAGGATGAGCAGCATCTGCCGGTTGACGATGCGCATGTACCCCGCCAGAAAGAGCCCCAGCGTCGTCCCGAGCGCGACGCTGCCGAAGAGGTCGTGCCCGAGGGTGACGAAGGCCGCGGCCGAGAAGCTCGCGCTCGCGTCCACCAGGGGGCGCGCCACGCCCATCGCGAGGGCCACGAGCGCGATGACGAAGACGTCGCACGTCATGACGAAGGCGAGCGTGAAGGAGGCGAGCGGGCCCGCCGCCCGCGTCTGCGACAGCACGCCGAGCGTGGCGGAGGGGCTCCGCGGCGTCGCCAGCACCGCCCACAGGATCGCGACGCCGAAGAGCGGCCCCACGGGCAGCCCCTGGACGAACGGAATGTAGCGGCGCATCACGAGGAAGGTCCCCGCCGCGCCGATCAGGTTGAACGCGAACTGCGCGAGGATGGCCCAGCCGAGGCTGCGGATCACCTTGCGCACCTCTTGCAGGTCGAGCTCCGCCCCGCCCGCGAGCGCGATGAGCGACAGCGCGAGCGTGTTCACCGGGGCGAGGGTGGCGACCGTCTTCTCGTCGACGATGTCGAGGACGTGGGGCCCGGCGACGACGCCCGCCAGGAGGTAGCCCGTGATGTGCGGCAGCCCCAGGAGCTCCAGCAGGTCGCTCGTGATGGTCCCCGCGAGCAGCAGGAAGCCGATGGCCGCGATGACCCAGAGCCCGCCCGGGGCCTGAGGGGCGACGCGCGTCGTGTAGTAGATGAACCCGCCGAAGGCGCCGAGCACGGCGCCGCGCACCAGGCGCACGCCGAGGGTCCTGCGCACGGGGCCGCCCGACATGGCGGCAGCATACGGCTACTTCTGCCCGCGCGCGCTCCCCCGCGGCGGCGTGACCTTCACCTTTTCGCCCGATTTCCCCGGGGAGCTCGACGGCGCCGGCGGCGGCATCGTCCGCGCGCGCACGACCTGCCCTTCGACCATGAGCTCCACGCCGACCGTGCGGCACCGCCGCGCGAGGCGGTCGAGGTCCACCCCCGGCGCCACGAGGAGGCCCCCCGGCGGCGACGGATCGACGAACAGCTCCTGCGTCGGGCGCCGCGTCCGGAGGAGCTCGCGCACGTTGCCGTCCTCGACCCACAGGAAGCCGGCGGCCGCCTCGTACGTCGCGCGGCCCACGACGACGCTCGCCTGCGCCAGCGTCTTCGAGAGGCCCTCCGGCAGCGGCGCGAGCGCCTCGAGCCGCGTCCGCAGGACGTCCGCCTCGAGGCCGGCGGAGAGCGCCCGCGCCAGCGTCTGCGGGGCCACGATGAGGTCCAGCGTCTCCGCGGCGCGGCCGACCTCGACGAACGGCGCGACCGAGAGCACCGCGCCGACGCGCGCGGTCGGCCCGAGCCGGAGGACGTGCGTGTCGAGGAACCGCGACGGCTCGGCGTCCGCCGCCGGCAGCTTGTCGGCGAGGAGCGCGCGCCCGCGCGCCGTGAGCCGCAGCGCCTTCGGGGCCCCGTCGCCGTCGGCCTCCGGGTCGTGCGGCAGGTCCTCGTCCTCGCCGAGATCCAGGATGCCCAGCGACGGGAGGCTCTCGTGCACGATGCGCCGCGCGACCTCCATCGGCTCCACCGCGTCGAGCTGCCCGCGCTCCGACCAGCGGCGGAGCAGGCGCGCGATGCCCGGCACGCGCTGGTCGCTCTTCAGCCAGCCCGCGAGCGACGACCAGGGCACCCAGCGCCCCTCGCCGAGCTCGCGCAGCGCCTCGAGGACCATGTCGCGCACGACGCCGGCGGGGCTCGAGTCGCGCGCGTCGTGGGCCAGGCGCAGCACCTCGGGATCGGTGCGCGCCTCGTCCCACGCCCCGCCGCGGCGCCAGGCCACGAAGAGGCGCTGGGTGAGCTCCTGCATCGAGAAGCTCCCGGGCGGCGACAGCGTGCTCACCGCCGACGCGTCCCAGAGCCCGATGGCGCGCGACAGCGCGAACGCGAGCGCCACCTGGCCCGGCTCGCGCCCGAAGCGCGTCGCGAGCTTCTGCACGAGCGACTTCGGCGTGCCCACGCCGGCGCGCAGATCGGCGAACGTGCCGGACGACGTCCGGCCGTCGGTGGTGCGCACCGGCGCCTCGCGCGAGGCGACGGCGAGGGCGAGGGCGAGCGGCGCCGGATCGAGCGAGAAGCGCGCGCGGCGCGGCGCGTGGTCGCCCGAGGCGACGAAGATGCGCACCTCCTCGCGGCGGGCGACGCGCTGGCTGTGGTGCGTCGCGCCGACGATGGCGCTCACCTCGGTCGGCACCACGTGCCGGTTCGGGTGCACCGGGATGAGCAGCGCACGGCGCTCGAGCGAGAAGCCCACGCCGCGCCGCGACGGCGT
>JBEKGQ010000770.1:0-3776 GCA_050012715.1 Polyangiaceae bacterium | reverse complement strand
GCGGACCTGTCGACGTCCGCCCACAACATGCAGGCCCAGCTCGACGAGGCGACGGCGATCAACCAGCAGCTCCGCGGGGAGCTCCAGCGCCTGGGGAAGGACGTCGACAAGATCCTCGCCGACAAGGGCACGCTCTCCAAGGCGCTCGACGACGCGAAGGCCCGCCTCGACGAGCTGCGGAAGGCGCAGGCGGCGGCGGAGGCGCGCGTCCTCCTCTTCAAGGACTTCGCGCTGCGCTTCAAGACGCTCGTGGACGCCGGGCAGCTCCGCATCGAGCAGCGCCGCGGGCAGCTGGTGCTCGAGGTGACGGGGGATCTGCTGTTCGACCCGGGTCACGCGGAGGTGCGGACGGTGGGCAAGGGCGTGCTCCTCGAGATCGCCCGGGCGCTGCAGACGGCGTCGCCCGCGACGCGGCGGTTTCTGGTGACCGACCACGTCGACGACGAGCCGCCGTCGAAGGCCAAGCACGCCAAGTCGCCGCTCGAGCTCACCGCCGAGCGCGCGGTGGCGGCGGTGGAGCTCCTCGTGTCGGTGGGCGTACCTCCCGGCTCGCTCACCGCCGCCGCGGCGGGGTCGTCCGATCCCCTCGTCGCCAACGACTCGCCGGCCGACCGCGCGAAGAACCGGCGCCTCGAGATCGCGCTCCTCCCCGGGCCCGACGAGGCCCTGGCGGTCCGCTGACCCTGGCCCTCGCCGCCGTGCCTCAGCGCGGGGGCGGCGGGAGGGGCGCCCAGCGGAGGGCCTCGCCGACCTCGCTCGAGATCTTCTTCGCGAGCCAGGGGCGCTGGATCGGCATCACGAAGAGGCCGGCGCCCTGGCCTCGCTTGCCGGTGGAGAAGAACGAGATGAGCCGCCCGTCGGGGCTGCACGCGGCGTAGGTGTTCGCGCCCTCGTGCTGGGTGAGCCGCCGCAAGCTGCCCCCCGCGGTGTCGGTCGCGATGATGTCCGCGCCCGAGCCGACACCGACGGTGTAGACGATGAGGAGACCGTTCGGCGTGTCGCAGAACACCGGCGCGCTCGCCATGAAGCCGGCGGGGGAGATGGCCTTGCCGTCGATGTAGATGCGCTGGACGGGGCTCCCGCCGACGACCGCCATCTTGCCGAGCGGCCCGAAGACCGGGTGGTTCGCGAAGGGGGGCGATGGCGCCGGGTTGAGGCTGCCCTTGTCACCGACCCAGATGCGACTCTCGCCGTTGTCCATCACGGTGAGCGCCATCTTGCTGCGGTCGGGGCTGAAGGCGAGGCCGAGGACGGAGCCGGGGATGGTCATCGGGACCGGCGACGCGCTGGGGCCGAAGACGACGCGGAAGGGCGAGTAGTCGGTGGAGAGCGCGTAGAAGACGTTGCCGCCCGGGCCGAAGGCGGGGGAGATGGCGGTCGCGTTGGTGGGGCCGACGCCGCGGAGGTCGAAGCCGTCGGAGTCGACGGCGAAGATGCGTCGCCACCGGCCGACGCGCTCGGTGTAGACCATCTCGCTCGCGAAGCCTCCCGGCGTGCCGGTGAGCGCGCCGAGGAGCTGGTCGACGAGGCGATGAGAGGCGGCGCGGATCTCGGTGGTCGCGGTGGGGACGACGCCGAGGAACGCCGGCTTCGCGGCGGGCGCCGGGGCGTCGGTGGGCGCTCCCGCGGCGGAGCGCGCCTTCGGCGTCACGTAGGCCTCGCCGACGAGCTCCGTCCGGGTCGAGTCCCCCGGCGCCGGCCGGGAGAAGACGCGCACGACGTACTCCGCTCCCTTGTCGCGGAAGCCCGCGAGGTCCAGCGGCGTCGTGGCGCTGAAGGGACCCGGCGGCGAGGCGTTCTCGTCGAGCACCTCGAACTGGCCGCTGAGCTCCATGTCGTGGCGGACCACCAGGTTGACGAGGCTGTCGGCCTGCCCGGTCGTGAGGATCGGCACGATGGCCATCTTCGGCAGCGGCAGCAGGCCGCCGGCCGAGCCGTTGACCTCGACGGTGCCGAGGACGCTCTCGTCGGGCGGGGTCGTGGCGGGGGTGTCCGCGGATGCGCGGGACGCGAGCGTCGTCGCGAGGACGAGGCCTGCGAGCAGGCCGAGGAGCCGATGACGGGGAAGGGTGCTCATTCGCAGAATTTCTCGACGGTGCACTGGAAGCCCACCGGCAGCGATTGCCCCAGCATGTCCGGGTAGTCGGTCGGTGGGGCGGGGAGCTCGGCGCCGCTCGACTGGATGCGCGCGAGGGTCGCCGTCACCTCCGCATCGAACGTGGGGTCGCCGCTGGGTCTCACGACCGAGAAGCTACCGACCTTGCGGTCGCCCGTCACGGTCACGACGGCGGCGGCGTGGAGCGTCTTCAGCTTGTCGAACGGGACCTTGCCGCGGATCTGGAAGTGACCGGCGAACCAGCTCGCCAGCCTCGCGCGGTACATGTCCGCGGCGCGCGCCTTGAGCGGGTCGGTCTCGGTGCCGTTGGCCGCGCCTTGCTCGGAGCCCTGCGTGGACGAGGCCGTCGCGACCGCTCCTCCCTCGGGAGCCGTCGTCGTCGGCGCCTGCGTCGCGGATGCATCGACCGCCGCGGGGGCGACCGCCGCGTCGGGGACGTTCGTCTTCGGGATGGCCTCCGGCGTCTTCTCGGCCTGCGGCGACGGGAGCGCCGCCGGCTGCGTCTTCGCGGCCGCAGGCTGCTTGCGCTGCCACTGCGTGGGCAGCTTGGTGGGGTTCTTCGTCCCGAGCTTCAGCACGGGGGTGATCGACACCGCGATGGGTTGCGAGTTGTCGTTCGAGATCTCCGCTTGCACCATCTTGGGGGAAGGGAGCGAGAACGCCCCGACGAAGGCGAGCTGGGCGAGGAGCGCGACCGCGCACGCGATCGTGATCTCCTGCGCGTCGAAGGCCCGGCTCGCCCGGACCGTCATGGCTTCGTCTCTTCGGGCTCGACGAGCAGGTTGAGCGAGGTGACGCCCGCGGCGCGTGCCGCGGCGACGGCGCGGGCGACGGTTCCGTAGTGCGACTCCTTGTCGGCGCGGATGTAGAGCTCGTGCTCCTTCTGAACGCGCGGGTTCTCGAGGAGGGCTTGCTCCACGTTGGCGGTGACGTCGGTCTCGCCGAAGAGGATGTGCTCGTCCTTCGTGATCGAGACGACGAGCTTCGCGTCCTTGATCGGCGTATTGGCCGCCTGGACCTCGGGGAGATCGATGTGGAGCCCGCTCGTGAGGAGCGGCGCCGTCACCATGAAGACGATGAGGAGCACCAGCATCACGTCGACCAGCGGCGTGACGTTGATCTCCGTGAACGCGCCGCGGCCGCCCTTGCTGCTGCTGCCGGTCGAGAGGCCCATGGGGTCCCCGGGGTCCCTTCGGCGCCCTTCAGCGCCGGCCGCCGACGAGCGGGATGACCGAGTCGACCGGCGCGGACTGGCCGTCCGAGAGGATCGCCACCCACTCGGCCGCCGAGGCCTCGAGCTCGTTGACGAAGTCGCCGACCCGCTTGTCGATCCAGTTGTAGAAGAAGACCGCCGGAATGGCCGCCGCGAGGCCGATCGCGGTCGTGATGAGCGCCTCGCCGATGGCGGGGGCGACGACCGGGAGGCTCGCCGTCTTCGCCGCGCCGATGCGGATGAAGGCGTCCATGATGCCGTACACCGTGCCGAAGAGGCCGATGAAGGGCGCTCCCGAGGCGATGAAGGCGAGGAACCACATGAGGGCGCGGGCGTTCTGCCCCTCGGCCACGATGGCGCGATCGGCGACCGCGCGCAGCCGGTCGACCGCGGCTCCCGGGCCGCGGGTGTAGAGCTCCCCCACGACGCGCGCCCCCGGGGCCGACG
>JBEKGQ010000769.1:0-3780 GCA_050012715.1 Polyangiaceae bacterium | reverse complement strand
CACACGTCGTCTTCCACGTGGACGACGTCGTCGTTCGTCTTTCCCCCGTCGTCGTCCACGTGAACAACGTCGTGGGTCGTCTTTGCCCCGTCGTGGTCCACGTGGACAACGTCGTGATTCGTCTTTTTTCCGTCGTCGTCCACGTGAACAACGTCGTGGTTCGTCTTTCCCCCGTCGTCGTTCGCGTGGACGACGTCGTGGTTCGTCTTTCCCCCGTCGTCGTTCGCGTGGACGAGAGCCTCCGCCCCGCGTCGCGCTCGCGGCGTTCGCCCTCGCCGTTCCCTCACCCTACTCAGTCGTGAACCAGGCGATCGGGTACCAACCTCCGACGACGATTTGTCCCACCGTGTAGTCACTCGTCGTGGAGCCCCAGCTCCTCGAGCCTCCGCCGGAACCGCACGCGCATCTGCTTCAGGCGCTGCTTCACCTGCCGCACGGTGAGCCCGGTCTCCTCCGCCGTCTCTTCCTGCGGCACGTCCTCCGCCGCGCCCCAGAGGATCTCTCCGCCCATCTCCGGCATCTCACCGCGGTCGAAGAGATCCTTCAGGATGGCGAGGTACCGCTCCTTGTCGACGGGATCCCGCTCGCGTTCGGCCTCGATCGGCCCGTGCGCATCGGGCTCCTCGCAGAGGCCCGTGTCGTACTTGACGCGGACCTTCCACTTGCGGCGCTCGTCGATGGCGTAACGCTTCGCGATCGTGCGGCCGAGCGCCTTCCATCGCGGTAGATCCGGAGGCATCGGCCCGATGCGCGCCGCCGCGATCGCGCGCACCTGGACTTCGCGGACGTCGTCCTCGTAAGGACCGAGTCGACCCTCGCGGATGAGGGTCCCTCGCACGGCGGCGAAGAACGTGTAGTGGTTCGCGAGGATGGTCGTGTCGACCGGTCCGGCCGGGTGCGCGTTGTCGTTCCGTGCGCAGTCCCGCGCGTTGTCGTTGACCGGGCGCGGAGTCTCGGTCGCGTCGGTGGCGTCTGCCTGCTTCGTATCGATGTCGTTGTTCATGGTCATGGCGCAGCTCTCCTGTGCGGGGGCGTCGGGCTCCCGTCGGGTGTCGTGTCGAGATGGATCGGCGTGAGCGCGTCGCCGGAACGGCGCGCTTCACCGCGAGCGGGCCGCTACCGGGCGACTGCCCGGGGTTGCGTCCCTCTCTCTAGGTAGAGGTAGCGAGGGGGCGTTTTGGACGAAGAAATCGGCGAGTCGGCTGCCTTTTTCTTCGTCGCCGCGTCCCCCTCATCCCCAAAGCCGTATGAGTCGTTTTTTCGGACACGAAATCGACATCGGCCCTGTCGATTTTCCCTGCCAGAGGGCCTCTCTCGGGCCAAGTCGTTGAAATCACGTCGACCCAAACCGCGCCGAGATGCCCCGCGTCCCACCTGCTCGGGATCGTGAACGAAGAGAGCTTCTCTCGACGTAGAGAAAATGTGGGCCCGCTGGTGGAGATGCCGTCCTGCGACGCCTGAGGTAGGGTCAGGCGTGGCAGGAGGTGCCCCCCAACCGCAAGCGGGTGTCCGGCCGGGTGACATCCTGGCGGGCAAGTACCGCGTGGAGCGCATCCTGGGTGCCGGGGGCATGGGGGTCGTCGTGGCCGCCCACCACATCCAGCTCGACGAACGGGTCGCGCTCAAGTTCCTTTTGCCCGAGGCCCTGGCGAACCCCGAGGCGGTGGGGCGCTTCGTCCGTGAAGCCCGGGCCGCGGTCAAGATCAAGGGCGAGCACGTCGCTCGCGTGTCGGACGTGGGAGAGCTCGAGAACGGCGCTCCCTACATCGTCATGGAGCACCTGGAGGGGATGGACCTCTCGGCGTGGCTCAAACAGCGCGGCCCGCTCCCGATCGAGCTCGCCGTCGACTTCGTGCTCCAGACCTGCGAGGCCATCGCCAACGCCCACGTCCTCGGCATCATCCATCGTGACCTGAAGCCGGCCAACCTGTTCTGCGTCCGGCGGACCGACGGGCAGCTCTCGATCAAGGTCCTCGATTTCGGCATCTCGAAGGTGACCGTCGCCGGCGCCGGGGGACACGAGCTGACGCGGACGAACGCGCTCGTGGGCTCTCCGCTCTACATGTCGCCCGAGCAGATGCAGTCGTCGCGCGGGGTCGATACGCGCACCGACATCTGGTCGCTGGGCATCGTCCTGTTCGAGCTGCTGACGGACAGGGCGCCGTTCGCGGCCGAGGCGGTGACCGAGCTGGCGATCAAGATCGCCGTCGACCCCGCGCCTCCCGTCCGCACGTTCCGCGCGGATGTGCCGCCCGGGCTGGAGCAGGTCATCGCGACGTGCCTCGAGAAGGATCGCGCGAGGCGGTACCCGTCGGTGGGCGAGCTGGCGGTCGCGCTCCAGGGCTTCGGCTCGAGGCAGGCGCAGGCGTCCGTCGAGCGGATCCTGGGGACGCTCCGCCAGGCCGGCGTGTCATGGGACGTGGCTCCGCCATCGGGCATGGACCCGCCGCGGACTTCCCAGGTTCCTGCGACGGCGGTGATCCGGAACACGTCCGCGTCCTGGGGCAGGAGCTCCGCGACGTCGAAGCCCCGCGCCTGGGCGCTCCTTTCGGTCAGCGCCGTCGTGCTCCTGCTGCTCGTCGTAGGCGTGGGCGGCATGCTGATGCTGCGCAGGTCGCGGGCCACGACCGCCGCGGCCGCGGTCGACAGCGCACCGGTCGTGACGGCTCCGTCGATTGCGCCGGTGACGCCGCCACCGCCTGCCACGCCGCCGCCGCCGCTCGCGACGGCGGAGCCCGCGGCGACGGTGGTCACGAGCGCCACGGCCGCGTCGGCGGCCGCGCCCGCGCCAGCTTCCGCGCCCGCGTCGAGCCCGCTGGTGAAGCCGGCGGGACGGCCCCCCAGAACGGTCACGGGCGCCGCGGGCGCCAGCAATCCGCCGGTCCCGACGGCGAAACCCAACTGCGATCCGCCCTACTACTTCGACGCCCAGGGCGCCCGCATCTTCAAGAAGGAGTGCCTGTGAAGCGCGTCTCTTTCCCCGGTCGCCGATTCGGCGTTGGCGCGTGCCTGACCCTCTCGCTGTGGGTCGCGTCAGGCCCCGCCGCGGCCCAGGTGGTGACGAAGGATCAGTGCGTGGACGCCAACGGGCAGGGCCAGCACCTGCGCGCCGACGGCAAGCTGTCGGCGGCGCGGGAGCAGCTTCGTACCTGCGCCAACCCCGCGTGCCCCGCCATGGTGCGCAGCGACTGCACGAAGCGGCTCGATGACCTCGAGAGCGCCCAGCCGACGATCGCCTTCGAGGTGAAGGACGCCTCCGGCGCCGACGTCGTCGCCGTGAAGGTGACGGTGGACGGCAAACCGCTCGCGGACAGGCTCGACGGGACGCCGCTCGCCGTGGATCCCGGGGAGCACGTCTTCGGCTTCGACATCGAGGGTCAATCTCCGGTCACGCGGACGCTCGTGCTGACGGAGGGCGTGAAAGGGCGACGGGAACGGGTCGTCGTGGGCCCGGGGGCTCCGGTACCCGCTGCGACGGCGGCACTGCCGGCCACGCCCTCGGCGGCCGAGTCTGCGTCGGCGAGCGAAGGCGGGGGCCTGGGAACGGGGCGTCTTCTCGGGCTCGTGGCCGGTGGCGTCGGCGTGGCGGGGCTCGCGGTCGGCGGCATCTTCGGGGCGCTGACGCTGTCGGAGAGGAGCCAGCAGGAGAGCGCATGCGGCAGCCCTTGCTCCAGCAGCAGCCACACCCAGGCGCTCGGCGACCACTCGACCGGGATGACCGATGCGACCATCTCGACCGTCGGCTTCATCGCCGGGGGCGCGCTGGTGCTCGGCGGCGCC
>JBEKGQ010000768.1:0-3782 GCA_050012715.1 Polyangiaceae bacterium | reverse complement strand
CACTGCGCCGTCTCGCCGGGGCCGGCTTCGCGCGGGCCGGGCGTGCTGGCGGCCGCTGCGATCGCCCTTCTCCTGAGCCGGCGGCGGAAACTCAGTGCCGCCACGCCGTGTGCTTCGCCACGTCGCGCACCGTGACCCTCGCCAGCGTTCCCCCGTAGGCCTCCTCCCACGTCTTGCGCGCCGCCGCGCGGATCTCGTCGGCGCCCCGGCCGGTGATGTCGAGCACACGCCGCGCCAGCTCATCGCGCACGACGCTTCCTCCGCGGACGAGGCGCGCCGCCGCGCCCGGCATGGCCAGCGTGGTCGAGAGCATGTCGAACACCGCCACCGACGCGCACGAATACGCCGTGCCCCACTCGTGACGGTTGAAGAGGTACCGCGACAGGAGGAGCAGCGCGAGCGCGGGCGACCCTTCTTCCTCCGCGATCTGCGCGAGGAACGCGCTCGTCTCGTCGCGGCATCGCGCCGCGTAGCTGCCGGGAGGGGCGGCGAGCGTATCCTCGAGGCCCAGCCGCTCGGCGATGCGCGCCGGGACGGGCACGAGGCCCCGTGCGTAGTCGAGGCGGTGCTGGACCTCGTGCCGCTCCAGGGACCGCGCGAACCGGTCGCGCAGGCGCTCGAACGTGGCGATCGTCGCGGGGCGCAGGAGCTCGTCGTGCACGTCGTCCCAGTCGTCGAGGGTCGCCTTGGGCGCGCGGTACCGGAGCTCCTCCGCGTAGTCGGCCTCGGGCACGAGGCGCTTGGGGGGGACGAGGCGCACGCCCACGAGGGGAAGGTCGGCCTTCCACTTGCGAACGATGGCCCGCCGGCGCGCGATGAGGTCGCCCATACGCACGAGCGCCGTCGCGTCGGCATCGCCTGCGAACGCCTGGGCGACGATGTCCGACGCGCGGGCCTGGAGGTCGCGTTGCCAGGGCACCGCCGCGTCCGCGCTCTCGTCGTCGACGAGGTCCATCGGCTCATCGCGGTGGAGCACGGGGAGGACGCGGTCGATGAGCTCCTCCTCGACCTGGTCGAAGAGAACGAGCGCGGCCGACGCGCGCGGGTGCGTGTAGCCGAGGTACGGCTGGGTGACGTTGAGCGTGTCGAGACGCCAGACGAAGAGGACTCGCACCGGCGGTGAGGGCGGATCGCTCGTGGCCTGGCGCTCGCGCTCGACGTAGAAGGAGTACGTCAGCGGGCGCGCCCGCTCCCGGCCGGCGAGGATGTCGGCGTCGACGAAGTAGGGAGAGCCGGCGCGAGCCAGGGCGGCGTCGAAGGTGCCGGCGGCGGCATAGAAGGGATCGACGGCGGAGGGGTCCTGCGCGACGACTCCGGTCGCCGCGTAGAGCTGCTCGAGCGCGCGGGCTCCCTCGGGGCCGAAGGCGCGGCGGGGGACGCGGGGCGGCGGTGCCGACGGGTTGCGGCCGAGGGCGATGAGATACGTCGGGAGGTCGTCCCCCAGCGCATGACCCACGGCGTCGCGATGCGGGTCGAACGGTCGCCGCAGCCAGGAGATGGCCCACCCGGCAACGCAGATCAGAAGGAACCCGACGATCAGGGTGACGGTCAGCCAGGGGCCCCCGGCGCGAAGCGCGGGCGCCTGTCCTCCGGCGGCATCGAAGGCGCGGCTCACGGCGTCGACGTCGTCGGGCGAAACGTCCTGGGCGGCTCCCGCGACCCGCAGGAAGGCGAGGCGAGCGATGTGGCGGAGGTCCGTCGACCGTGTGGCCTGCTCGGCGGCGAAGAGCGCCTTCCGCGCCCGGCGGCGCGCGCGCCACTCGACGATCGGATCGATGGCTCGCACGACGGGGGCGGCATCCTCGCCCCGGCCGACGCGCGCGAGGGCGTCGAGGGTGTGGGCGCGAAGGATGCCCGTCTTCCCCGCCGCCATCAGTCCCCGGCGCCGCCGTCGGACGCGGGGCAGTCTCCCTCCGACGCCACGTTGATGCCCTCGGCGTTCGCGAGGCACCCGTAGTCCCACGTCTGCCCGTCGCAGCCGCACACCGGGCCGCCGCCATCGGCGGGCGAGCAGTAGTACGTGTCTCGCTGACCAGGGCGGGTCACGCACTGGCCCTCGGCGGCGGCGCAGGTGGCCTTCTGGCAGAACTGGTACGTCGGATCGCAGTCGGCGTTCGACGCGCACGCGCCGAACGGCGGGGCGTCGGTCGTCGCGCCCCCGTCGACGGGCGTCGCCGCGGCCCCGGCCGAGCAGCTCGAGAGCTCGACCTGGGGGCTCGTGCAGGTGTGCGTCGGCGGGGGAAAGTTCGCCGCGCTGCACGTGGTGACCGCGGAGCCGCCTCCGCCGCACGTGTGAAGGCCGGCGCCGCAGGCGCAATCGCCGTCGGGGTACGTGCAGCAGAGCCCCAGCGACGCCATCGTCGTCGATGCACCCGGGTAGCACGTGACTCCGGTCTGCTCGCCCGCCGCTTGCGGGGCGGTCGAGCAAACGCAGCCCGCCGAGCCGTCGGTGAAATACCCCTGGACGATGCCGCAGTAGACGTCGCCCGTGTGGCACGAGCAGGTCGTCTCCTGCGACGGCCACCCGGGATCGGCGCAGCAAGTGGTGCCGGGGAACGCCGTCGGGTCGCAGGTGACGGACAGCGAGGACTGCGCGGACGATGGCTCGTAGTCGCACGAGCACCCGTCCCACGCGGCGGCGCACGCGGTCGTCATCGGCTCCGAGGAGGAGGAGCGGCACGCGACCACCGCGAAGACCGCCACCCCCGCGAGAAGGGATCCGAGCCCCCTCCTCCTCGCCCCGAGCATCGCGCCGTTCATCGGCCGCCTAGGCGCTCGTCGCGGGACCGGCGGCGAAGCCGTCGACGATGCTGCGGAGCTCCTCGATGGGGAACGGCTTGAAGAGGAGCGGGTTCGACGGGGTCGTCCCCGGGAGCGGGGCCACGCGCACCGGCCCCGCCGTCACGAAGACCATGCGTCGCGCCTGATCCGCGTCGACCCGCGCGATGGCGGCGTGGACCTGGAAGCCGCTCACGCCCGGCATGTGCACGTCGCACACGATCGCGTCGAAGCGCTGGCCCGCCTCGATCGCGGCCAGGGCGGCGCCGGAGTCGTTCTGGACGAGGACCTCGTGCTGGTCGCCCAGCCACCGGGCGTAGAGGTGCGAAATGGCCGGATCGTCGTCGAGCACCAGGATGCGCGCCATGGCCCATGCGTATCGCGAGGACGCGGGCGGCGGAAGCCTGCCCGTTCCCCGCCCGTTCCCTTTCCCGGACGTGGCATCCTCCTGGCCGGTCGATGATCTCTTCGAGCCCTCACGACGCGATCTTCAAGGCCAGCTTCGGACAGCCCGACATCGCACGCAGCGAGCTCGAGCTCGTCCTCCCGGCCGGCGTGCGACGCCATCTCGACCTGGCGACCATCACCGTGTGCCCCGGCTCGTTCGTCGACGAGGAGCTCCAGCACACCCACAGCGACCTCCTCTACGCGGTCCGGACGACGACGGGCGGCGAGGCGCTCGTCTACGTCCTCTTCGAGCACCAGTCCTCGTTCGACGCCGCGATGCCCTTTCGCCTGCTCCGGTACGTGGTGCGAGTGTGGGAGCGCTGGCTGCGTGACCACCCCGGCGGCCGGCTGCCCGTCGTCCTTCCCGTGCTCCTCCATCACGGCGACGGGCGCTGGCGCGCGGAGCCCGACCTCGCGTCGATGATCGACTCCGGCCCCGAGCTCCTCGACGCCGCGCGGCCCTTCGTGCCGCACTTTCGCTTCGTCCTCGACGACCTCTCCGCCCTGTCGCCGGCCGTCCTCGCCTCCCGCGCCCTCGACGCCCTGCCGCGCCTCGT
>JBEKGQ010000767.1:0-3796 GCA_050012715.1 Polyangiaceae bacterium | reverse complement strand
ATGATGCGCTGCGCGGGCTCGCCCCACTGCTGAACCCAGCCCGTGCCGGCCGTCACGATGAGCGTCTGCCCCAGCGGGTGGGCGTGCCACGCGGTTCTGGCGCCGGGCTCGAACGTCACCGACGCACCCGACGCACGAGCGGGCTCGCTGGCCTGGAACAGACGCTGGACGTGGGCAGGCCCGTCGAAATGCTCCGCGGGAGCGCTCTCGACGGCCCGTGCATCGGCGTGCTCGACGCGGACCTTCGTAGACGAGGTGAACGGGTTGTCCCGGTAGTCGAGGACGACGCGCTGCGCGTTGGTGCTCATGTCACGTGCTCCTCTTCGCTTCGCCGAGCATCTTCACCATCTTCGGATCGCGGTGATCGAAGAAGCTGCTCGTCTTCGTGTCGAGCGCGACGATCGCCTGCAGATCTTGGTCGGCGAGCTTGAAGTCGAAGACGTTGAAATTCTCGGCGATCCGCTCGTTGCGGACGGACTTCGGGATCGCGACGATGCCGCGCTGAATGAGCCACCGAAGGATGACCTGCCCGATCGACTTTCCGTGCTTGGTGGCGATCGACTGAAGCAGCTCGTCCTTGAAGATGTCGTGCTTGCCTTCGGCGAAGGGCCCCCACGACTCGTGCTGCACGCCGTTCTCGCGCATGAACTGGTGCGCCTCGATCTGCTGGTCATACGGGTGGGTCTCGACCTGGTTCACCGCGGGCGCGATCTCGTTGTGGACGATCAGGTCCATCAGGCGATCGGGATGGAAGTTGCTGACGCCGATGGCCCGGATGCGGCCCTCGCGGTGCAGTTCCTGCATCGCCCTCCACGACCCGTACACGTCGCCATAAGGCTGATGGATGAGATAGAGGTCGAGGACATCGAGCCCGAGACGCTTCATCGAGCGGTCGAAGGCCTTCTTCGTCTTCTCGTACCCCGTGTCGGCGACCCACAGCTTCGTCGTGACGAAGAGCTCCCCGCGCGGGACCCCGCTCCGCTGGATGGCCTTCCCCACCGCCTCCTCGTTCTGGTAGGCCGCCGCGGTGTCGACGAGCCGGTATCCGACGCGCAGAGCCTCCTCGACGCATCGCTGGCACTCGGTGAGGTCAGGGACCTGAAAGACACCGAAGCCGAGAAGAGGCATCTTTACCCCGTTGTTCAGGACCGCATGCTCCATGATTCGTCCTCCTGTTCGTGGCGTCGTCGTGTGATGCGGCGAGCGGCGAGGTTCAGCGGCCGACGCGGCGCTGGAGATGTTCGGGGTACCGCGCGCCGTGCACCTGGATCGTGGAGAACCGCCCGTCGATCTCCTCGAGGTCGCTAGGTGTCAGCTCCACGCCCGCGGCGCCGAGGTTCTCCTCGAGGCGATGCAGCTTCGTGGTCCCGGGGATGGGGACGATCCAGGGCTTCCGGGTCAGGAGCCACGCGAGCGCGATCTGCGCCGGCGTCGCCTTCTTGCGTTCCGCGACGCGCGCGAGAAGCTCGACGAGCACCTGGTTCGCCGCCAGCGCCTCCGGCGTGAAGCGCGGCAGGATGCTGCGAAAGTCGTCGCTGCCGAACTGCGTCGAGCTCGTCATCTTGCCGGTCAGGAAGCCCTTGCCCAGGGGAGCGAACGGGACGAAGCCGATCCCGAGCTCCTCGCACGTCGGGAGCACCTCGGGCTCCGGATCCCGCGTCCAGAGCGAGTACTCACTCTGGACGGCGGCCACCGGCTGGACCGCATGGGCGCGCCGGATGGTCTGCGCCCCTGCCTCCGAGAGGCCGAAGTGCTTCACCTTGCCTTCTCGGATGAGGTCCTTGACCGTGCCGGCCACCTCCTCGATGGGGACATCCGGATCGACCCGGTGCTGGTAGTAGAGATCGATGGCCTGCACGCGGAGCCGCTTCAGCGAGCCCTCCGTCACCTGCCGGATGTGCTCGGGCCGGCTGTTGAGGATCTGCTTGCCGTCAGTTCGACCGACCTCGAAGCCGAACTTCGTCGCGATCACCACCTGGTCGCGGTAGGGCTCGAGGGCTTCGCCCACGATGGCCTCGTTCTCGAAGCCGTAGATCTGCGCGGTGTCGAAGAACGTCACGCCGCGGTCCGCGGCTGCCCGGACGAGTCCGATCGCGTCCTGCCTGGCGATCGACGCACCATAGCCGTGGGTCAGCCCCATGGCGCCGTATCCGATTGCCGAGACTTCGAGCCCGCTACGACCAAGCGCTCGCCTTTTCATCGTCGTCCCCTTCCGATCGCCCGGAGTCACCCGCGTCGGGCACTGCTCCGTGCTGCGTGAAGGAACCTACGACTCGTCGGGGGCGAGAGAAACGGCCGGGCTGCGCATGCCCTCTTTAGGCAACCTTCACAATGCGTCCTGTCAGCGCTTCGCGCCGACCTGCGCCTCGCGCGCCACATCCAGGAACGCGCGAAACGCCGGCGAGAGCTGGGCTCGGCTGGGGAAGTAGAGGAACAGACCGGGGACGTCCGGCGCGTACGCTTCGAGCACCACACGCAATCGTCCACGCGCGAGCTCGTCGGCGATCGACGGCTCCAGCGCGTAGAGCAGGCCGATGCCGGCGAGCGCGAGGGTGCGGGTGAGCGCGTGGTCGTTGGTCGTCACGGGCCCGCGGATGGGCACCCGCCAGGTCTTCTTGCCGCGCTCCAGCTCCCAGGCCGCCGGCTCTCCGGTCGTCGAGAAGCGGAATCCGATGCAATCGTGCTGGAGCAAGTCCGTGGGCTTCTGCGGGACTCCTCGACGCTTCAAGTACGACGGAGCGGCAGCGACGACGACACGCGCCGGACCCGTCAGCCGGACGCCCACCATGTCGCGGTCGATGGCTTCGACGAGTCGCATCCCGGCGTCGAGCCCCTCGGCGACGACGTTCACGAACTGGTTCTCCACCCGGATGTCGACCTCCACCTTCGGGTGGCGCTCCAGGAAGCGCGGGAGGAGCGACGCCAGGACGAGCGGTATCGCCACGCTCGGTACCGTGAGGCGCACGCGGCCGAGGACCTCGCCGGGCTGCGCGGTGACGTTCTTCATCGAGTCGAGGGCGTGGTCGATGCTCGGCCCCGCGTTCTCCAGGAGGCGCTGTCCGGCGTCCGTCAACGCCACGCTTCGGGTCGTGCGCGTGAGCAGGCCCACGCCCAGCCGCGCCTCGAGCTGTCGGACCGACTGGCTGAGGGCCGAGGTCGAGACGCCGAGGTCCTTCGCTGCCGCAACGAAGCTGCGACGCCGGGCGACGGCGAGGAACGAGTTGAGGGCGTTCAGTGGGGTGAAGGCCACGATCGATCTCCAGGGGTGGGCCCCGACCCGGCCGGTGAGGAGGGTAGCGCCAAGACTCTGGCTAGAGCCGCCCACGCGGGAGAATAGGCTTCGCCGTGGCCCGCGGTAGACGCGCAAAGTGCACGGGCTGTGGAGGAAATCTTCATGAACCGGCGGCGTCTCCTGGTGCCGGCCTGCAGCGACGGGAGCCTATTTGTCACACTTGGCGCCTTCTCGCCTCGCTCGAGCTCTCTAACCGCCCGAAGACGGACCTGAGCGGTGGGGCACACGAACTGCAGCGTCCGGCGCATGGCGATGACCACCTCTTCGATGCCTCGCGTGCTCGCCGTGGACGACATTCCCGCGAACTTGGTCGCGCTGGACGCGGTGTTGAGCGACAAATACGAGCTCGTCCACGCACACTCGGGGCCCGAGGCGATCGCCATCCTGCAGCGCGACAGCGCCATCGACGTCATCCTGATGGACGTCCAGATGCCGACAATGGACGGCTACCAAGCAGCGGCGCTGATCAAGAAGCTACCCGGGTGCGACGAAATCCCGCTCGTG
>JBEKGQ010000766.1:0-3809 GCA_050012715.1 Polyangiaceae bacterium | reverse complement strand
GGGCCGACGCGTATGCGCTCGATGCTTTTGCGCGGCGGCCCGCTCGAAGGTTCAACTCGGCAACCTGCTCGCGCTCCGCGGTCGATTCGATCAGCGCGATGCCGCGGTTGAGCTGGTTGACGATCTCGAAGACGTCGGTGACGAAGTCCGACGGCCCGCGGGGTGCCGCGAGGAGTCGACCGATTCGAAGATGCTGGCCCGCCCGTTGTTCGACCGGTATCAGCTCGTACGCCGCCTCCTGGACTCGGTCGTGGAGGAACGAGTACTCCTCGCGTGAGCGAAGGACGAGCCCGGCCCGAATCGCTTCCCAGAGGGCTGTGTCGACTTCACCCTCCGCATCGCCGTGAACGAGGGCGAGAACGCGAGCATGGGCGACGTTTCCGAACGCGGCAAAGTAGCTCAGCGCCCGCCGGGCGGCATCGGACAATCGACTCAGCTTCCCCAGCATGAGGTCGACGATGTTGTCCGTGAAACCTTTGGCGTGGATGCGCTCCAGGTCCCACGTCCAACGTCGTTGGGTGTTGCTGAACGAAATGAGCCGGTCGTCGGCCAGGGCCGCGACAAACTGAATCGCGAAGAATGGGTTACCCCCAGTCTTGTCGTGAACCAGCGACGCGAGAGGCCCTACCTCGTTCGTGTCCAGGCGCAGCGCGTCTTGGAGCAACTGGCCGATGTCGGGCAGCGACAAGGGCCCCAGGTGAAGCTCGCTCAGGTGCGCGCTGGAGCTCCGGATGGCTTCGAGGCTGCGCGACAGCGGGTGTGACGCGTCGACCTCGTTGTCCCGATAGGCGCCGACGATGAGTATGTGCCGCAGCTCTCGCCTCGTGACCAGGCTCTCCAGGAGCTTGAGGGTTGCCGGGTCGAGCCACTGGAGGTCGTCCAGAAAGAGCGCGAGCGGGTGCTCGGGGCGAGCAAGCGCTTCGAGGAACCGCTGGATGACCATTTGAAAGCGAGCTTGAGCGTCCTGGGGTGGGAGCTCTGGAACGGGTGGTTGCGGACCGATGACGATCTCGAGCTCCGGGATGAGGTTGACGACCAGCTGCCCGTGGGCGCCCAGCGCCGACAGGATCGTCTCACGCCATCGGGCGATGTCCGACTCGCTCCCGGCGAGGATCATCCGGACAACGCCTTGAAGAGCCTGCGCCAGGGTCGCGTACGGGATGTCACGCTTGTACTGGTCGAACTTCCCCATGGCGAAGAGGCCCCGAGGCGGGACGAGCGGCTTTTGCAGCTCGTTGACGACCGAGGATTTCCCTATGCCGGAGTACCCGGACACGAGAACGAGCTCGAGGCTGCCCGTAGCGACGACGCGGTCGAACGCGTCCAGAAGCGATGCGATGTCAGCCTCACGGCCGTAGAGGTGTTCGGGGATGAGCAGCCTGTCCGAGATGTCGTGGTCTCCGATGGGGAACGCCTGGATCTGCCCGTTCGCCTCCCAGCTGGCCAGACACCTTCTGAGGTCTGCCTCCACACCGGCCGCCGTCTGGTAGCGGGCCTCTGCCGACTTCGCCATCAGCTTGTCGACAATCGCCTCGATCGGGGGCGGGACACCGGACGCCCGCTGGCTGATGGGCGGTGGTTGTTTGGCAATGTGGCAATGGACCCATCCCATCGGGTCCGGCGCGTCGTACGGGAGTGCGCCCGTAAGCATTTCGTAGAGCGTGATCCCGTAGGAGTAGAGGTCGGAGCGGGAGTCGACCGAGCGATTCATACGTCCCGTCTGCTCGGGCGCCATGTAGGCGAGGGTTCCGGCGATCACTTCGGGCGGCTCGGCAGGGCGGCGCTCGCGAGGCAGCCTCGATGCGATCCCGAAGCCGGTCAGCCACACCTTGCCCTTCAGGACGTCCACAACGACATTGGCGGGCTTGATATCTCGATGAACGATGCCCCGCGCGTGCAGGTGACCGAGTGCCGCGGCCAGCTCGATCGCCACTCGCAAGAAGGACGGCGTGTCCCAGGGACGTCCCGTACGCTGGGCTAGGAGCTCGCCTCCGGGATCCTCCAGTACGAGCGTCGGAACGCCGTCCGGACGCACGAGCGCTAACGGCCGCACGGCCCACTCCGCGGCGATCTCGTCACGGAGCGAGAATTTGTGCTCGAGTCGAGCGAGCGCCGCAGGCGACGGATGCTCGAAGGTTGGCGACAGGAGCAGGGCCGGTGCCCGTCCGGGTCCCCATCTGCCGCGCGAGAGCGTGAACTCTCCGTCAACGAGGAGAGTCTCGAGCTTCTCAACCTCCAGACTGGTCCGCCCCAGGTTGCCGGCCATGGTCTGGCTCACCCGGCCGGCGTAACCGAGCCGCCTTGACGTGTCTTGACGCGTTTTGCTGCGTTTTGATGATTTATCCCGGTCCCCTTGGCGCCTCAACCTCGGCGGGCTCGACGTCCAGGGTCAACGAAGCCTGGGACAGACTGTAGGACCGACCGGCATGCCGACCGCCGGGATTCTGTCACCAACACCGTGCGACGCATCGATACAGGGCCAACCGGCGGTGACCGCTCAGCATAGCTCTCGCGAACCGGCTTCCCCTCGACGGGTTCTGAGAGCCGATCGGGCCACGCCATGCCGAAGATCCGGCAGGGGGCTAACGGGGAAGCACCGGCGGACCGGTGCGGCGGCGCGTGCCGCCGTAGCCAAGGTCCAAGGAGTTCCGACGAAGCGCCGGGCAGACGCGGGCGATCGACGTCAACTTCGCTGGGCAAAGAAGGTCCGCAGACTCGACGGTACCGGCACCGTTCTTGCTCGCGCCCCCCGCTCCTGCTGGCGATCCGGAACGCTCCGCACCATTGCAGTCACACACGCACGCCATGGTCGATCCGACTCCTCGACAGAGCAACGAGCGTCCGCTCTTCATCCGCTGGGGCGTGGCTGTAGCGTCCGTCGTGCTCGCGTTGCTCGCCAATTGGGCGATCCCTAATGGGCGGTTCCCGGCGGCCTGTTTCGTCGCCGCGGTCATCATGACGGCCAATATCGGCGGGGCTCGGCCCGCGTTGCTGTCGTTCGTCCTGTCGGCCGCTGTCCTCGACTATTACTTCTTACCGCCCGTCGGCTCGTTCTACATCTACCCGGAGGCCGTACCCTCGATGGCGCAGTTCTTGGTACCGTCGGTGGTGGGGTGGTGGGTTATCCAGCAACGCAAGCGCGTCGAAGAGCAGCTGTTCGCGCGCGAAACCATCGCGAGGACCCTAGCCAGCGAACGCGCAGAGCAAGACAAGAAAGTCCAACGAGAGCTCGAGCGGGCGCTCGAGTTCCGCGAGTTGGTGATCGGTCTCGTCTGTCATGATCTGCGCAGCCCCTTGAGCGCCGCCAGCGCGCTCACGCAGCTGATCGTCCGGGGGGGGGGCCTTCCGTCGGACGGCTCTCGCCGTCTGGAGGGAGTAGCTGATTCGCTCGTGCGGATCGACAGCCTCATCGGGACGCTGCTTGATTTCATCGAGAGTCGCTTCAAAGGCGCACTGAGCATTGCGACCACCCCGACGGACCTGACGGAGGTCTGTGTTCGCGTCGCGGAGGAGCAAGCGATTCGCAGCCAGGGACGTGGCATCGAGGTTCGTAGCGACGGCCCAATGGTCGGCCACTGGGATCCGGTGCGTATGGATCAAGTCGTTTCCAACCTGTTCGCGAACGCAATCGAGCATGGCGGCGGTCAGCCCGCCAGCGCGAGGCTGCGCGCCGAAGGGCAGGCAGTGGTCCTGGAAGTGAGGAATGCCGGCCCGCTTATCCCCCCGCATCGGATGGGGCACCTGTTCGAACCATGGCGCCGCGACCCGACCAACGAGCCAGGCGGGCGCCCCGGGCTGAGGCTTGGACT
>JBEKGQ010000765.1:0-3810 GCA_050012715.1 Polyangiaceae bacterium | reverse complement strand
AGTGAGACCGCTCAGCTCGAAGAAGCAGAACTTCTCGACGCAAAGAAAATACTCCCGCAGGAGCGACATGCCGGTGAACGGTCCGTCCGGCTCCGGCGCCAGCGCCTGCTCCGGCCGCGTTCCGTAGGGGTGCACGCGGAGCTCGATGGCCGGTCCGCCGCCTTCGACCGAGAGCTCGGCCCGCGCCGTGTGTCCGAGGATGTGGGCGAGCAGAAGCAGCGCCGAGTCCCGCGCGCCGTCCACGAAGAGGCGCACGCGTCCCCCGACGCAGTCCGCGAGCGCGAGGTCGCCCGTCGCCGTCAGATCGAACCGCAGAGCGTCGGCTCCTCTGCTCTGTCGGTCGAGGCGAGCGCCCTCGATGCGCCATGGGCCCACCCTCGTCTCGCTGATGGTCCGGAAGCGAATCGGAGCGGGGCCCTTCGTCCGGACCTCGGCGCCCACCGGCACGCGCCGCACCGAGCGCTCCGACGTGAGCTCGACGATGGTCGCCGCCGGAAACGGGCGCTGCAGGTCCGGCGCCACCACGTCGGCCAGCGCCCTCTGCCCGTCGCTCTCGAGCTCCCGGATCTGATCGATGGCGGCGGCTCCGAGGTAGAAGAGCCCCTCCCGCACCCGCTCGAGGGGCGCATCCATCGACGGCGTCCCGAGCGCGCCGGCGAGAGCCGGATGCGCCCGGGCGAATCGCTCCGCCGACGCGATGAGGCCGTGCACGTCGGTATGGGGCAGGCGCGCCATCGGGCTACCGCACGCTCAGCCGATGCTGCGAATCGAGGGTCGCGGTGAAGCGGGCCGGCGACGCGCGCCCGTCCACGACGAGGGTGGCGTGGATCTCCGCGCGCAGGGTCAGATCGAGCGCGTCGGTCACGACCGGCACGACCTGCACGTTGCGAAGGCGGGGCTCGTAGCGAGCGAGCGCGCGCTCCAGGTGCGCGCTCCACGCGTCGATCTGCGGGAACGCGTGGAAGAGAAACGTGACGTCGTCGACGCCGTAATCCGGCGCGAGGAGGAGCGAGCGACGGCGGCTCGCGCAGATGCGCTCGACGTCCGCCGCCACCGTCTCCCGCAGGGTGGCGGCCGTCGTAGGGCGCCCGGCGATCTCGGCGAAGAGCGTCACGATTTGCTCCGGTCGTAGGTCGCCGTGACGTTGCCGCTGCCGCTCTTGATCGTGAACTCGATCTTCTCGGCGTGGAGGCCCACGTCGTCGTGGGCGAGCCATTCCCCCACCTCGGCCTCCCCGGCTCCGCCCGGCTGTCCGGCCTCGGCCCCCGCCGACTGCCCCCCGGAGCGCAGCTCCACGTAGGCGACGGTGGCCTTCGTGAGCGTCAGCGTCGCGTAGACCACTTCCTTGCCGTGGCCGTCGGCGCGCATGAACTCGAAGCCCACCTCGTCGAGCACCTCGTTGCTCCACAGGGCCGAGAGAAACTGCACGGTCGCCGGTCCCCACTCGTGGACGACGGAGATGGGCTCGTGCTTCGTCACGTGGTGCGAGCCTCCCCGCACGTCGTGCGGAACGTCGCCCCGGAAGCGAACCGAGTGGCACAGCGTGCGGCCGGAGCCCGCGCGCGTCCCATCGTCCAGGAACCCGCCCTGCGACGACCCCTTCACGTGCATGAACGCGACCGCGTGACGTGTGCTCATGGTGCCTTGGCCTATCCGAGGGGGAACGGGAGTCTCGCGCCGGGGCGCGGGGCGTACTCAGCAAAGGGCGCGCCATTGCGCTGCAGGACGAGCCGCGTGAACCGGAGCGCTTCGCTTCGTTCGGCCAGGGCCCGCTGGACGAGGGCGCCGAGCAGCCAGAGCTCGCCGTCCGACGAGGCACCGGCGTCGACGTCGAGGGTGAAGCAGTCGCCCCAGCCAAGGACCCCGCTCGAGAGCTCGTGCTCCCGCGTGTGCTCCATGCCGACCAGACGCGGGCGCTCGATGCGCGCGGACTCGTCCTGCATGCCGTGGGGATCGTGCAGCGCCAGGAACTCGGCAAGACGCGCGGGCTCGGCCAGCCGGGCGGGCGGCATCCGTGCGTAGGCACTCATGCGCCAGGCGTGGTTGTGCCCGAGGCGTGCGCGGCGAGACGGCGTCACCCGCGCGATGTTGGTGGCCCCGTCCTGCGCCGAGCCGATCTCTCCGAGACCGATGGCCGAGGTCAGGAAGCCATCGCACGCGACAACCTCGCCCTCCACCACCCCTCCAGGAGGCGCCGGGAAAGCATCGAGACGTCCGAACGTTGCGCGCAGCTCGGTCCGCTCATCGTCCGCGGCGGGCCGCTGCTCAAGCGCGAAGTACGTGTCGCCCGGGTCGAAGATGTGCGGCGTATCCGGTGCCTCCCACGACCGCAGCGGCGTCCGGCGGGCGGCGTCCCGGATCGACACGGCGGCGAGGCCGCGGACTTCGAGGATCTCGGCGTGGGGCTTCCCCGTGGCAGAGAGCGTGGCCTCCGAGGCCGCCACATTCGCCACGGGCTCGATGGCCGACACGAACTGGTTGGTCGCCGGGGCGCAGAAGAGCCTGAGGTGCTCCCTGGAGAGGAGGGATGCTCCGTTCACCACGTGGGCGAGCGGCAGGACCACCTCGAGCCTCTCGGCGCGAGTGTCGATCGGCCCGACGCGGAGATCGAAGAAGGAGAAGCTCTCCGGGAACGCGTAGAGGTCCCCGAGGAGGCTGCTCGACCGGAACCGGTCCGCCCGCGCCGAGACGAGCGGGGGCTCGTCGGTGTCGACACGGACCCAGGAGACCGCATCGCCTCCGAGCTCGCTGTCCCCCCGCATCTCCTTCTTCGCGTCGAACCACTTCACCCGCGCCGGCTGGCGGCTGGACCGCAGCGCGTGGAGGACGTCGAGCGCGACCCGACGTGGCTCGAAGTGCAGGTAGAACCGGACGACCGGCGGCAGCCCGACCCCGAGCGACACGCCCGAGGTGCCGACGAGCGCGAAGCGCAGCACCTGGCGGCGCGCGTCGAGGCGGTCGAGGACGACGTCCTCCATGATCACGGGCGCCACGACCGTGGGCCACACGACCTGGAAAGGGACCCGTACGCCGCCCACGCGGGCCGCGAAGCTCGGTCCCGTTGCTCCCGAGCGACCTCGCGCCCCGGAGAGCTCGACGATGGTCGACGATGGCCGGGGCCGCAGGCATTCGGGAAGCGCCCGGGCGACGAGCGGACGCACCAGGGACTGGCCGTCGTCGTTCAGCCGGTTGTGCGCAGCCGAGAACGCGAAGGCTGCCGACTGAACGAGCCGCGCCACGCGGGGGTCCGCATCCCGGGCGTAGAGGCCCTCGAGCCGCGGGGTCCGGTGGGCCAGGGACTGCAAGTGCGCCCACAGGGCATCGGCCTCGAGCTCGAACCGCGGGCGGAGCATCACGGAACCCCGAGGCCGAGCGCCGCGAGAATCCGCCCGCGAGCCGGCTCGTCCAGCATCGTCTCGAGGCGTGCCCGGAAGGCGGCGACGTCGCGGGTGCTCTTCAGCTCCGTGAGCGCGGCTCGCACCGCGAGCATCCCGGCCACTTCGGGGATCTGCTGCGCGATGCCGTCGGGGGTAAAATCCGACAGCTGGCGAAACACGAGCGAGGCGCGCACGGCGCTCGCCCCCTCCGATCCACCCCCGCCCACGACGAGGTCGAGCCTCGGCGCGTGGGCGGCGAGCACCTTCGCGAAGTTGTCGCGGTCGATCCGCACCGGCACCCGATCCTCGATCGGCCGCTCGTCGCGGCCCACGAAGTCCCCCACGAAGAGCATCCGCAACGGCAGCTCGAGCTCCTCGTCCGCGTCGTTCCGGTAAACGATGTTGAGCCGTTCGCCGGGAGCTGTGCCTTGGT
>JBEKGQ010000764.1:0-3812 GCA_050012715.1 Polyangiaceae bacterium | reverse complement strand
GATCGTCGCGGAGCTCCCCGCGCGGGCCGACGAGGACGAGGGCGCGGCCGACCTTGCCGGCCCGCGGCCCGCGCCACACGAAGGCGACCCCTCCGTCGCCGGTGGCTTGGGCGTGGAGCTCGGCGTCGGGAGCCCAGCTGACCCCGGCGAGGACATCGGTCGCCCACGCTGGCTTGCCATCGACCATCCCCATGGCGCGGACGACGCCGTCGGCGACGACGAGGCCGGCGACGACGTCCTGGTGGACCGCGCGGGCCGCGGCGATGGGCGCCGAGAACACCGACGGCTCGAGCGGGGCGCCGGCGCCCGCCGGACGGCCGGTCGCGCTCGCGGCCGCGCTGGCGGCTGCGCTCGGCGTGGCACTGGCCGATTCGCCGGGAGCCGGAGGCGGCGCCTTGGACCCGCAGGTGCAGCCGCCCGCGAGAGCGAGGGGCACGAACGCCAGCGGGCGCAGGCTAGGGCGCATGCGGGGCGACCTTACCACGTGGGGGCGGGCGCGCGCGCTATGCCCCGAGGAGCTTGCGAAACGAGGTGCGGGGCATCGACGCGGCGCGCGCCGCGGCGCTGAGGTTGCCGTCGTGCTCGCGGAGCAGAACGCGGGCGGCCTGTGCGGAGAGCATGTTCGCCGGCGCGGGCGTCTCGCGGCGCATGGCGACGTCGACGTCCTTGGCGTCGATGCCGCTGGCGCTGGTGGTCGCGTCGGCCGCGCGGCAGAGGACGTTGCGCAGCTCGCGCACGTTGCCGGGCCAGTCGTGCGCCGCGAGCCGCGCGAGCGCCGACGGCGAGAGGGTGCGCGACCCCACCTGAGGCGCGAGCTGCTGCAATAGCTCGCGGGCGATGGCCGCCACGTCGCCACGCCGGTCGCGCAAGGATGGAACGTGGACGACGAAGCACTCGAGCCGGTGGAACAGGTCCCGCCGGAACTCCCCGGCCGTCACGCGTTGCTCGAGCGGAGCGTGCGTCGCGGCGAGGACCCGGACGTCGGCGCGATTGCCGCTTCCGGCCGCGCCGACGCGACGGACCTCGTAGCCGTCGAGCGCCCGCAGGAGCTTCGGTTGCGCGTCGATCGGCAGGTCGCCCACCTCGTCGAGGAACAGCGTTCCTCCCTCGGCCTCGGCGAACGCGCCGAGCCGCCGCGCGTGGGCGCCGGTGAAGGCCCCGCGCTCGTGCCCGAAAAGCTCGCTCTCCACGAGCTCGCGCGGCAAGGCGGTGACGTTGATGGCGACGAACGGGCGCTCCCGCCGGGGCCCCTCGTGATGAAGCGCGCGGGCGATGAGCTCCTTGCCCGTCCCGCTCTCGCCGGCGATGAGCACCGGGAGCGCGTGGCGAGCCAGCCTCCGGACCTGGTCGGCGAGGCGACGCATCGCGATCGATCCTCCCGCGATGCCGGGCAACGGCGCGCCGGGCTGCACCGCGGTCTCCCGCGCCTCGGCGACGAGGACGACGAGCGTCGAGTGACCGATGGCCACCGCCGTCCCCGCGCGTCCCCACGCCTCGCGGATCCGGGCGCTCCCGACGAAGGTCCCGTTCAGCGACCCCAGGTCCTCGATCGCGACGCCGTCGCCGAGGACGCTGAGGGCGCAGTGCCGCGAGCTGACGGTGACGTCGTGCACCACCAGATCCGCGGTCGTCGAGGTGCCGACGACCAGCCTCTCCTTGGACAGCCCGATGCGGCGCGCCCCCGCCTCGTCTTGCAGCTCGACGAGCCAGGTCCCGGCGGGCGGGATGACCGCGATCTCGAGGGTGTGCGCGGACGGCGGTGGCTCTTCGATGGTCCGGGGCATGCTCCGATCTCCCTTCGCCCTCCCCATCGGCCCAACGGGGGCCGATGTTGCGCGCGCGAGGGGAGATCGCTCCCGGAGACGTCAGCCCACGGCGATGCCGAGGGACTTCCGGAGCCCGAAGTACTGCTCGCTCACCGAGAACACGAGGAGCTCCTTCATCTTCTCCGCCGGAGGCAAATCACCCGGCAGCTGGGGCTCCGCCGCGATGATCTTCTTGGCGATCTCGAGGTCCGCGCAGAGGAGCAGCCCGGCGCGGCACGCCGTGATCTCGATGGCCTGCATCCAGCGCTTCAGGTCCGCCTTCGCGCCGTCCTCCATCCACTTCTGGACGACGATGCGGAGCGATTCGCGCTGCACCGGCTGCATGTGCTTCACGAGCTCCTGGGCCGTCATGTTCACCGCCTGGGCCATCTCCCCGGGGACGGTGAAGTCCCCCATGACCAGCTTCACGCCGGCGAAGAGGATGACCTTCAGCTCGTTCAGCGTCGGGAACAGGTTCTTGATGTAGTGCTCACCGCGGTAGCTCGAGAGGTGCTTGCCGACGATGAACGTGAGCTCCTGCGGCGTGAAGCCGGTGAGCACCGTCTGACCCGCGACGCTCGCCGGCGGCGTGGCCGGGACCGCCATGAGCGCGCCCGGCACGTCGTTGCGGACGTAGAGCTCGGGCATCGTCACCCCGAGGACCTGCGCCGCCCAGCCGAAGGTCTTGGCGAAGGTCACCGTGCTGGTGGCCGGATCCTGGCGGAAGCGGCGATCGAGCACGGGGAGCTGCTTCTTCTCCTTGAGCTGGTTGGTCTTCGCGACGATGGCCGCCGGGGTGAGCATCTCGAAGATCTTGCCGATGTAGAGGTTCTCGTCCTTGTGGAAGAGATTCTTCACCCACATCTCGTTGTCGAGGCGGCTCTTCACCTGGATCATGCCGCGCGGCTTGTAGTCCTCGAAGAAGCGCTGCTCCTCCTCGTCCGTCTTCCGCAGGAACGCCAGGGCGGCGCACATGCACCACGCCCGGTCGTACTCGTGCATCCGCAGATAGAGCTTGTAGAGGCTCCGGTACGGATCGACGCGCAGCGGGTCCTTCTGGAGGACGAGCGCGTGCTCGCCGACGGCGGCCTCGGTCTGCTCGGTCGCCTCGTAGAGCTCGGCGAGGATCTGCCGCTCGACCGCCTCGTCGGGCTTGAAGCGCGTCGCCATCTTGAACGACTCGATGGCGCTCGTCAGGTCCTTCAGGCGATCGCGATAGATGAGGCCCAGGTTGTGCCAGAGGTTGAACTCGAGGTCCGGGTTCGCGATGTTCGCCGTCGACATGCGCCGCAGCATCTTGCGGAACGCGCGCTCGAGGGCCTTCCAGTCCTTCTTGCCCGTGAGGAGCTTGTTGATGCGCTCGAAGGCCTCGAGGTACGCCGGGTTGAGATCGAGCGCCTCGCTGAAGAGCTCGACCGCCTTGTCCTGGTCGCCCTCCTTGTCACGATAGAGCTGCGCCATCGTGTAGAGGAACTTGCTCTTCCGGCCGGTGTCCTTCTCGTTGTCGGCGATCGCCTGGAGGGTGTCGATCATCTTCGACCAGTTCTCGGTCGCCTGATAGAGCGCGATGAGCTTGTGGAGCAGCCCCGGGTTGAGCGGCTGCAGCTCGCGCGCCTCCTCGAGGGCGTCGATGGCCTTGGTCGGGTTCTTGTCCTGGTCGTTCCAGACGTCGGCGATCTCGTTGAGCATCCGGAAGCGCTCTTCGCCTTCGAACACGTTGTCGAGGATCTGCCGGCGGTACGCGACGACCTGCTTCCAGTCCTTCAGCTCGTTGTAGAGCGAGACGAGGGCCTCGAGCGTCGGGCGGTGCGCGGCGTCGACCGCGAGCGCCTTCTCGAAGTTGTTGATGGCCTGCTTGGCCTGCCCCTGCTCGCGCTTGATGCACCCGAGCCGGTAGTAGACGTCGGCGCGCGCCTCCGTCTCGTCCTCCCCGAGCGCGGTGAGGACCTTCTGGTAGTTCGTGAGGGCCGCGCCCCAGTCCTTGAGGCGGAAGCACACGTCCGCGAG
>JBEKGQ010000763.1:0-3818 GCA_050012715.1 Polyangiaceae bacterium | reverse complement strand
AGGGCGCAGAGGCAGCAAGCGATCGAGCCGGGGACGCGCATGCTCTCGTTATCGCTCCCGCACCGGCTACTCGAACTCGAGCCTCCAGCGAAGGTCCACGCCGAGGTTGCCGACCGCCGATGACGAGACGTCGTTGATGTTGTCGTACGAGCCCTGCACGCTCAGGCGGTTGTTCAGGCGCCACTCGATGTTCGAGCGAAGCTCGCGATCCTCGGAGAGGCCCGCGGTGACGCTCGCGCGAAGGTCGTTGGTGAGGCGCTTGCCCACGGTGAGCTGAGGCTCCGTCTTGCCGGTGACGGTAGAGTAGGCGCTCCCGAACCGGAAGTCGTCGATGATGGGGAGGGCCTGCTTCACCGCGCGGTCGGCCCCGCTCGCCGCGCCGAGGTAGTTGAGTGCGATGCTGGCGCCGATGCTGCTCGCCTGGAGCTGGTCGAGCTCGGCCCGCGTCATGCCGACCGCGAGCAGGAGCACGATGTCCTCCTGCGACAGCGACGGCTCGCTCGTCATGTCGACGCGCAGGTTCTCCGCGTCGCCGAACGCGTGGAGCGTGATGCGCCATATCGAGCCGCCCCCGACCGACGCCCCCGTCGTGCCGCCCGAGCCGGCGCCCGCCGCCGCGCCCGCGCTCGTATCGCTGTAGCGCCGGTACTCGGTGAGCGCGGTCACGTCGACGTTCGGCGCCACGCGCGTCGGATCGTCGAAGCGGATGAGCCCCTGGCGCACGTCGAACTCGTTCGACTGGAAGTGGAACCGCCCCCCGGGGAGCGCCTTCAGCGAGCCGCGCAGACCGATGCGCTGGTTGGTCCCGGTCACCTCGAGCGACCCCGAGTCGATGGCGAGCTGCACCTCGGCCAGGTTGTTCTTGATGACGAGCGGCGCCTTGGCCCCCACGTGCACGTCGAACGTCACCACGTCGAGCGCCGGGTCGTACGCGTCGACCTGGGTGCGCTTGGCGCGCGTGCCGATCGAGGCCAGATCCGTGGTCAGCGAGATGGGCCGCGTGTAGCTGAAGGACCCGATGCTCACGTCGCCGGTCACGCGCGGCAGCGCCGAGCCCTCGTGCCCCTGGGTCTTCGCGTCGTAGCCGACCTGGAGGTCCGCATCGAACGTCGCCGCGATGCCGTCCGCCGGCGCGAGGCGCACCCCGCGCACCGTGACGTGCGAGTCCAGCGAGCCGACCTCGTAGCCGCGCACCGGCACGCTCGCCACGAGCGACACGGTTCCCCCCGCGAACTTCGCCTTGCCGCTCGCCGCCAGCTCCGTCGCGCTCGCGCGCACGTCGAGGCGCATGTCGGTGAACGCGCTGGGGAGCCCGTGGACCGCCAGCTCTTCGCCCGCCGCGTGGAGCTCGCCCGCGATGACCGGCGCCTTCGCCTTGCCGGTCACCTGCACGCTCCCCTCGATCTTGCCGCGCGCGCGCTCGACCTTCGGCGCGAGGCGCTGCAGCACCGCGAGGTCGATCGGCTCGAGCTTGGCCTGCAGGTTCAGCGTCGGATCCCGCGTCAGCTTCGTCACTTCGCCGGTCAGCACGAAGCCGCCGGTGAAGCCGTCGGAGGCGTCGAGCGTCACCGCGAGGGGCGGCACGGTCAGCGTGTCGGCGGCGATGGTGATGGGCTTCTGCGGGGGCCGGACCGCGAGCTTCTGCGTTCCGCGCGACACCACCGTCGGGCCCAGGAGGAAGCTGACCGACGCGTGCGCCGGGTCGTCGAGCGGGATGTCGTCCGCGACGAGCTCTCCCCAGAGCTGCCCGCCCACCGCCGTCGTCGAGGCCGCGGCGACCGCCTCGTCCGCGTCGGCCTTGTGCTCGCCGAAGATGCGGGCGAGCGGGCCGAGATCGAGCCCGCGAAACGCCACGCGTCCGGACACGCGGGGCGCCTTGGCGCGGGTCGCCACCACGTCGGTCAGCTTCACGGTGCCGCCCAGGAGCTCGCCGTTCACCCGCCAATCGCCGTGCGACGACGTGTCGGCGAGGTAGGCGGCCCGGTCGAACGGCGGCGCGATGGGCGCGCCACATCGGGTGTGCCCGACCGTGCGCTTCTGCTGCGAAAAGCGCTGGGTCATCTCGACCTGCAGGTGCGACGACGGCAGCGGCACCTCGCGCATGCGCGTCCCCGACACGTCGACCTCCGCGCGCGTGACCAGGGCCGCGTCGGGGCGGAAGTCGTCGAGGTTGCCGCTCACGTGCGCCATGCCCGAGGCGCTCCCGTCGAGCTGCCCGCCGAGCGAGGCGAGCGCATCGACGCGCGAGAGTGAGACGCCCTCGAGCATCACGTTGGCGGAGACGGCCCCGCCGCGCTGGATCGTCGCCGACCCGAGCACGGTGCCGATGGCGGCCGGGCGCGTCCCGGCGGCGGGTTGCACCTTGGAGAGCACGAACGACCGCACGTCGAGGTCGGCCCCGGCGATGCCCGCCTCGCGGTCGTACCACCGCATCGAAACGTCGGCGTCGCCCTGCGCGAAGCGCTCGCCGTAGAGGCTCACGCCGGTCAGGTGCCCCTTCGCGTCGACCGCGGTGTATCCCGAGCCGCACTTGTCCTCCGTGCCGCCGAGGGCGACGTGCACGTTCGCGCGCGTCGCGATGCGCGCGTCGAGGCCGTCGTACCGGGGATCCTCGTCGAGCGCGAACATGCTCAGGAGGTCCCGCAGCCCGAAGCCGCCCGTCGACCCCACCGCGTCGACCACGAAGCCCTGCGTGCCGCCGAACTTCAGCGTCGCCGTCGGTACGTCGTACGCGCTGTCGCGGCGTTTCGCGTGGACGCCGGTGATCTCCACCTCGGGTCCGTGAACGTCGACCTTCACGTGGCCCGACGACAGATCGCCGAACTGCATGTCCGAGACCGCGAAGCCGGTGACCGACTGGATGTCCCCCTCCGGCAGCGGGTCGTGGAACGTGCCCGTCACCCGCCCGCTCGTCTGCACCTTGCCGTGCAGCGCGACCGGCCCGATGGGGGAGATGTCGTCGAGGTCGACGTTCACGTGGGGCGCGTCCACCCGGAGCACGTTGTGGAACCCGATGGAGACGAGGGCGCCCTCGACGTGCGAGCGCGGCATGGTCACGCGGACGTCGACGAAGTTGAGCGCGTCGGGCCGGATGGCCAGGTGGGCGGCGATCTGCGCGTCGCCGACGCCGAAGATGCGCTCGCGCGCCCTGTCGTCGGCGGGCCGGTCGTACACGCCGAAGGTGTACGTCTTCGCGGTCAGCTCCCCGTCGAGCTTGAGCGGCGCGAGCGTCCCCGAGACGACGCCGGTGTGGACCTCGCGGATGTCCCAGCCGACCCACGAGCGCGGGTGGACGCCGAGGTTGCGGAGCAGCGTCGTGAAGTCGACGTTCGCGACGTCGACGCGCGTCTTCTCGAGCTTCGCGCCCTTCGCCAGCGGATCGACCACCGTGTCGGTCAGCGTGACGAGCCCACCGCCGAGCCGCAGCGTGGTCACGGGGCTCACGATGACGTTGCGGTGGAGGGTGAGCTGGCTGTGGAGCTCCTGGGCGAAGCTGAACTGCGCGAGGCGGATGTCGTGGGCTTCGAGCGTCCCGCTGAGGTCGGGGAGGATGGTGTCCTCGCCGTAGCGGACGTCGACGTCGACGCCGACCCACCCGTCGGTCTCGGGCAGCGACGCGGCGCGCTCGGCGAGCGCCACCGGGGCGCGCGCGCGGACGTGGCCGTCGAAGTAGGGGAGCTTCATCGCCCCGGTCGGGAGCTGCACGTGGAGGTGCCCGAGGGAGAGCTCGACGCGGCGCTTGTCGTCGGCGGGGAGATCGCAGCCCGGGGTCGTACCTGCCGCGGCGTCGAGGTCCGCGGAGCCGACGCCCTCGAGGC
>JBEKGQ010000762.1:0-3818 GCA_050012715.1 Polyangiaceae bacterium | reverse complement strand
AGCCAGGCCTGGAGAGCAGTGCTCGTAGAGCCGCGTGATGCAGCGGGTCTGCAGCCGGAACTCGTGGCGGTGGTCCACGTCACCGGGCAGGTCGAGATCGAATTCCCGCAGTCGCATCGAGTGCCTCGTAGCATCGCATGGAGGCAGGACATCCCCCGTGAGCGAGGTGAACTTCTTCATGATGCCCGAGGACGAGGCCGAGCTCGCCGCCGACCGGGCCAGACCGTCGTCGCACGTGTGAACCGCGCGATCGGGTGGTCATCGATCCGGTAGCGCGACGCCGTAGCTCTGCAGCGCGCGCCGATAGACGGCTCGCGTCGGGCCCCTCACCGTTGAAGCCCTTGGCTTCTGCCGTGCGATCACGGCGTCGGCGACGTCCCAGAGCTTGAACACACCCATCCTCTTGCGAGTGCCGTAGGCGGCCGCGAACCCCTTGCGGGCCGCCGGGCTGAGCACCAGGACGCCGTTCGCCCGCTCGACCAGCAGTCCACGTCGCGCGAGGGAACGCACACCGGCCGATGCCTCTTCGTAGGACAGGATGGCGTGGTTGATCCAGTCGGCGGTGGCCACCACATGCCGCCACGCCGCTGGGTCACGACGCGTGACGGGGCCCGCGAACCAGAGCGTGACGAGCAGCCAGCCATCGGCCGTGAACCCGCTCAACCGAGCTCCCACGCCGCGTAGAAGTGCGCGACCGCTTCGCCGGGCAGGGCCAGCATCGCCGCGACCAACCGGGCCAGACCGTCCTCGTCGAGCCGGGTCACCTCCACCGCCCGCCCCGCCGGGTCTCGCGTCGATGGACCCGGGCCGAGGCCTCCGCCGGTAAGCGCTCGAAACCATTCGCTCGGCTGTCCGGGGGCGGCCGTGTCTCGCCCGTAGTGCACGCCGTAGGCGGTGATGCCCGCCGGCTCGCGCGACGTGCAGGCTTGGACCACCGCGTACCTGGGAGGGGTCGCCTCCATCCCCGGGAACCAGCGCAGGTTCCAGTCCAGCATCTCACGGCAGAATGCCGCGGGACGCGCGCCAACGATGATGGGAGCGATGGCCGGGTCGGAGGTCTCGAGGCGGCGCGTGGTCAGGTCCGCCATCGCCGCGAGACGGGCCTCCAGGATCTCCGCGAGGGCCGGCTCGTCGATGGACCAGCAGCCTTCCCACGTCGCTCGAAGGCCGGCGCAGTCCCCGAACGTGGCCTCGAACCACGCGACTTGCTCGGGACGATCCACCTCACCGCCCTGACCATGGTGGGGGACGGTGATGTCCGTCGTCTCCGGCTTGGCCTGGCTCGGGTCCCGACCGAGCGTGATCGTTCCGCCCGGCACGCGAGGGCGCACGGAGTACGAGCGGGACTCGGCCGCTCCGGCGATGAATGGCGGCGGCGCCGTCATGAGCGTGCCCACGAAGGTACCCGACGGAGATCGTGACGACCACGGCCCGGCGAGGGCTGCCGCGTTGCGCTGACTGCCGGTCGCGTGAGAGGTTCGACGCACGTCAACCTCACCCGCTGGCGCGCCGGGAGAGGTTCGGCGCACGGCAACCTCGCCTGCTGCCGCACCGGGAGGGGTTCGACGCACGTCAACCTCACCCGCTGGCGCACCGGGAGAGGTTCGGCGCACGGCAACCTCGCCCGCTGCCGCACCGGGAGGGGTTCGGCGCACGACAACCTCGCCCGCTGCCGCACCGGGAGAAGTTCGGCGCACGGCAACCTCGCCCGCTGCCGCACCGGGAGAGGTTCGGCGCACGACGACCTCGCCCGCTGCCGCACCGGGAGAGGTTCGGCGCACGACAACCTCGCCCGGTCACACGTTCCGCCGCGCGGCAGGGTCGGCCCCGACCTCGATCGAGGCCCCACGAAGGCGGTGGGCGACGACGCGGGTACGGACTGTCCTCCTCGCCCCCGCCCCCCTCTTCGGCTAGACACTCATCCCGTGGTCGACTGGCCCGACAAGAAGCCGCCCGAGCTCGACGCCACCGAGAAGAAGACGCTCGGCAAGGGCGTCTTCCGCAAGTGCGACGGCTGCGGCGAGACGCTCGCGTCCGACGCCCTCGCCGCCAACTTCGAGGTGTGCCCCCAGTGCGGGCAGCACCACAAGCTCGGGGCCGCCGGCTGGCGTTCGCTGCTCCTCGACGGGGGCGCGCTCGAGGAGTGGGACGCCCACCTCGAGCCGGGCGACCCGCTGCAGTTCGTCGACGGGAAGACGTACCCCGAGCGCATCGCCGCCGCGCAGAAGTCGTCGCGCGCGAAGGAGGGCATGGAGATCGGCCGCGGCCGCATCGAGGGTCGCCCGGTGGCGTGGGGCGCGTTCCTCTTCGCGTTCATGGGCGGCTCGATGGGCTCCGTCGTCGGCGAGAAGATCACGCGCCTCTTCGAGCGCGCCACGTCCGAGCGGCTGCCGGTGGTCCTGCTCCAGGCGAGCGGCGGGGCACGCATGCAGGAGGGCATCCTGAGCCTCATGCAGATGGCCAAGACGGTCGCCGCGCTCGAGCGGCTGAAGGACGCGGCGCTGCCCTTCCTCAGCGTGCTGCTCCACCCGACGACGGGCGGCGTGGCGGCGAGCTTCGCGCTCCTCGGCGACGTGAACATCGCCGAGCCGGGCGCGCTCATCGGCTTCGCCGGCCCGCGCGTCATCGAGACGACGATCCGGCAGAAGCTCCCCGAGGGGTTCCAGCGGAGCGAGTTCCTCCTCGCGCACGGCATGGTGGACCGCATCGTGGGCCGCCTCGAGATGAAGCAGGAGCTCGCGACGCTGCTCGGGCATCTGGGGGGACGGCGTGAGACGCACGCGAACGGGCACGCGGCGCCGGGAGAGTGACTCGCCGGGCGGCAGGTCATCGCATGAAGCGGTAGCGTGTGGTCGCCTTGTCTCCCCGTCGCGACAGGGTGCCTGCATCCACGCCGGCGCGAAGATCGCGGCTCGCCGTGGGCGTCGACATCGAAGGAAAGAGCTGCGCGTAGTCGGTGCGCGAGAACTCGCGCCCCGCGAGCATCGGCCGCGCACGGTCGAGACGGCCGGCCCGTCGTTCCTCGGCTGGGGTTCGGACGCAACTTCCCCCGCGGCGCGGCCGATGGGGCATCAAGAGGTGCCCGTGCGAATCGGATCCGTGGGAGTCGAGCGAGCGGTCGTGCGGGCGAGTCTCCAGGCCGGGTCCTTGCGGGCCACCGCGGCTCCGCCCCGTTCCTTTGCCGCCCACGTGGGCACGCCGAGGAGCGCGGCGAAGGCGGCTCCGCCGACCGTGGTCGCCGCGGTCCCCTCCCCGCCGCGCGACGGCACCTTCGAGGAGCGCGTCGCCGCGATGGCCCAGCGGCTGCGCATGAACGCAGGTGACCTCATGGCTGTCATGCGCTTCGAGAGCGGCCTCCGCCCCAACGCCGTGAACCCGACGAGCCACGCCGTAGGGCTCATCCAGCTCCTGCCCCAGCACGCCGCGGATCTGCTCGGGCTGCCCATGACGCCCGACCGCAACGCGCGCGCCGTCGCGGCGTTCTCGGGCATGACGGCCGACCAGCAGCTCGACTACGTGGAGGCCTACTTCGAGAAGGTGCTCGGCGGGCGCGGCGCAGGGAACCTCCGCGACGCGTACGTGGCGGTGTTCTACCCGGCCGCGGTGGGCCACGGCGACGGCTACGTGATCGCGAGCGAAGGCGGCGAGAGCGCCTTCGGCCGCGCCATCTACCGGCAGAACGCCGGGCTCGATGTGAACGGCGACGGGGTCATCACGGCCGGGGAGGCCGCGAGCCGGGTCGGCGGCGTCCGGGGTTGATTCCAGTATGGCGTCGCGACACTCGATAGCTATCTTGATAGCCATGAGACGCGTCTCCG
>JBEKGQ010000761.1:0-3820 GCA_050012715.1 Polyangiaceae bacterium | reverse complement strand
GCGGCGCCGGCGAGCGACCTGCTGCGCTCGGAGATCGACCGCGCGATCGTCGCCTGGCACTCGCCGGCGGTCGAAGCGCGGACGCGCGTCGAGCCAGGGCAAGGAGAGACGTGGGTCCTGGTCGCGTCGACCTGCGGGACGCTCGCGGAGGCGACGAGCGACGCCGGCGCCGGGGCGGCGGTGGCGGTGGCGGCCGCGGCGCAGGCGACGACCGGCGCTGGCGCCGGGGACGCGCGCGTGGAGCCCTTCGTGACGAGCGACGGCCTCGGTGTGCTCGCGCACGGCCCCGCCCACGCGGGCGAGTCCGCGCGGGCCCACGCGCGACGCCTCGCCGACCTCGCTGCGCGCGCGTTCGCGGCGGACCCCCTCGACCGGGATCGCCTCACCGAGGCGCGCACCTCGCTCCTCGCCGGCGCCGGCGCGGGCGAGGCGCGCGCGCTCGGAGCGCTCGGCGGCGCGCTCGCCCCCGGCCACCCGTCCTGGGTCGAGCCTTCGGGCACGACCTTCGGCCTGGCGTCGTCCTCGGACGACGCCCTCGCGCTGCGCGCGTCCGCCCTCCGCGCCGGGCCGCTTCGGGTCGCGGTCCTCGCGAGCACGGACGCGGCGCAGGCCGACGCCGCGGCCCGCGCCGTCGACCGGTGGATCGCGCGACGTCCCGGCGAGGCGCGGGCGTGCCCTCCCCTCACCGCGCCCGCGACGCCGAAGCCCGGGACTTACGCCGTCGTCATCCCCTCGGGCGCGCCCTCCGAGGCCCTCCTCGCCGAGCCCCTCCCGTCGACCGACGACGCCGCGCGGACCGCGGCGACGTGGTTTGCCGCCGCGCTCGACGGGGCCGACGGTCTGCTCGCGCAGGCGCTCGGCGGGGCGGGCGCGCCGGACACGGCGCTCGCGCGCGGCTGGAGCGCGGCGGTGCTCGGCGCGCCGCGCAGCCCGGCGCTCGTGATCCGCCTCGTCGCCACCGAGTCCTCGCTCGACGCCGCGGTCGCGCAGACGCGCGCGCTGCTCGATCGCCTCCGTCAGGGCGCGCTGCGCGAAGCCGACCGCTCGCGCGCCGCCGCGTCGCTCGGCCGCGCGGCCCTCTCGCTCGCGCTCGACCCCCGCGCGCGGGTGATCGACCTCTGGACCGGCGAGACCCCCTCGCCGCCGCCGTCGCTCGACGCTCTGCATGCCTTCGCGGCCGCGACGCTGCACGACGACGCCCTCGTCATCGTCGCCGCTCGCCCGTCCCGCCTCGACGCGACGGGCCGCCCCTTCTCGTCCCGGGAGCGAGAGACGGTCCCCAGGACGCCGACGAAGAGCCCCCGGTGACGAGCGAGCCGGACGCGCCTAGCATCTCCCGGGCCGTGCCCGAGGAGCCGCCCTGGTTCGACGTCGGCGTCGATCGTCTGCGCTTGCTGCGCGACGGGATACAGGCGTTCCCGGCGATGCTCGCGGCCATCGCCGGGGCGCGGCGCGAGGTGCTCCTCGAGATGTACTGGGTGGGCGCCGACGCCGTGGGCGAGAGCTTCCGCGACGCGCTCGCGACCAAGGCGCGCGAGGGCGTGAAGGTGTGCGTCATCTACGATGCGCTCGGGAGCTTCGCCCTGACGCCGGACTGGTGGCGTCCCCTCGTCGCCGCCGGGGGACGCGTGGCCGAATATCACTCCCTCCGGCCGCTCGATCCGCGCTTTCGCCTCGCTCGCGTCGAGCTGCGCGACCACCGCAAGGTCCTCGTCGTCGACGGCGTGCACGGCTTCACCGGCGGCATCAACCTGGCGGCGCCCTGGATGCCGCCCGACGGCGGCGGCGCCGCGTGGCGGGACGACATGGTCGAGGTCCAGGGCCGCGCCCCGGAGGAGCTGCGGTCGCTCTTCTACCGGACGTGGCGCAAGCTGACGCGCGAGCACGCCCCGCTCGACGTCGCGCCGCTCTCCGACGACCGCACGCGCCCGGTGTGGGTGCTCGCGAGCCGGTGGCGCTTGCGCCGGAGCATCCACCGCGAGTACGCGCTCCGGATCGGCGCGGCCAGGGACCGCATCGACATCGCCAACTCGTACTTCGTGCCCGATCTCCGCGTCCGCGCCGCGCTTCGCCGCGCCCTGCGCCGCGGGGTGCGGGTGCGCGTGCTCGTGCCGGCGAAGAGCGACGTCCCCGTCGTCCAGTACGCGGTCGAGTCCCTGTTCGACACGCTCCTGCGGCACGGCGTGGAGGTCTACGCGCTGCCGGGGACGATGCTGCACGCGAAGACCGCCATCATCGACGACGTCTTCACGACCATCGGCAGCTACAACCTGGACGACCGCTCGTGGCACAAGAACCTCGAGGTGAACCTGGGCGTCGAGGACGCCGCCTTCGCCCGCCACGTCCGCGCCTGGTTCGAGCGCGACCTCGAGCACTCGACGCGCCTCGACCTGACGACGTGGCGCGAGCGGTCGATGGTGCGGCGGACGGCGGAGTGGGCCGCCTTCGCGCTGAGGAAGCTGTGGTGACCGCGCGGCAGCAGCTCCGGCGAGCCGGGCGCATCGCCGGCTTCGGCGCGCTGACCGGCGCGATGCTCCCGGCGTTTCTGGCCCACGAACGGATCGCGCCGGAGGCGGGGCGCGACCGGGTGCGCGAGCGCTGGGTGGCGGCGTGGTGCGGGGCGCTCCTGCGCCTCTTCGGGGTGCACGTGAAGGCGCGCGGGGCGATCCCGGCGGGCGATCGCGGGCGCCTCGTCGTGGCGAACCATCGCTCGACCGCGGACATCCTCGTGCTGCTCCGCGCGTTCGGCGGCCACATGGTCAGCCGCGCCGATCTCGCCGGGTGGCCGCTCGTCGGGGTCGCGGCGCGCGCGGTGGGGACCGTGTTCGTCGACCGCCGCGACGCGGCGAGCGGGGCGAACGCGGTGAGGGCGATGCGCGACCGGCTCGCCGAGGGGCACACCGTCATCGTCTTCCCGGAGGGGACGACGTTCCCCGACGACGAGGTCCGCCCGTTCCACGCCGGCGCGTTCGTCGCGGCGCTGCGGTCGGGCGCGGACGTCGTCCCGGTCGGGCTGGCCTACGAGACGGGCTCCGGCGCCGCCTTCGTCAACGAGTCGTTCCCGCAGCACCTCGCGAGGATGGCCGCCGCCGCGCCGTCGAACGTCGCGATGACGGTGGGCGCGCCGATCCCGGTCGAGGACACGGCGCGATCGGCCGGGCTCCGGGACCAGGCCCACGCCGAGGTGCAGCGTCTCGTCGGCGATGCGCGGAGGATGGTGGACGGCGGAGGGTGACGGTACGCTGCCCGGATGATCCGAGGCATCCACGGTCTTCTCTACTCGAGCGATCCCGACGCGACGCGATCCTTCTTCCGCACGAAGCTGAAGCTGCCCGGCAGCGACATCGGCGGCGGCTGGTGGATCTTCGACTTCAAGGAGGGCGACCTGGGCGTCCACCCGGTCGACGACGCCGCGGACGCCGGCGGCCACGACGTGTCGTTCTACGTCGACGACCTCCGGGCGGTGGTGAAGGACCTGCAGACGCGCGACGTCACGGTCGACGAGATCGCCGACCGCGGGTACGGGCTCGTGACGCACCTCACCGTCCCGGGCGGGATCCGGGTGCAGCTCTACCAGCCGAAGTACACGAAGGGCGCGAGCCGGCCCAAGGCGGCCACGACGAAGGCCGCCAAGAAGGTCGCGAAGAAGGCGACGCCGGCGAAGAAGGCCGCCAAGGCGCCGAAGAAGGCCGCCAAGAAGGCGAAGAAGAAGGCGCGCCGGTAGGGCCTGGGGTCGATCGTGCTCGCGATCGGGTCGATCCGGGTCGCGATCGGGTCGATCGAGGCGCCGATCGGCTCGACGAGCTCGATCCGACCGATT
>JBEKGQ010000760.1:0-3822 GCA_050012715.1 Polyangiaceae bacterium | reverse complement strand
TCAGAAGCCGCACGCATCACACGCTTCATCGCGTCGGGCGGCCGAACTGTGACACGCGTTATCGGGAGCGACTGGCGCCCGCCCGCCTCGAATCACGCTGCGGCGACTGCGCTGCTCCGGATAACGGCACGCTCGGGGTAATGGGCCCTATCCGGTGCCCCGGATAGGGCACATGGAAGGAGACGCCTGGCGGAAGCGGCGCGAAGCGGCGAAGGGCTCGCGCTCGATGGGCTGCGCATCATCGCCAAGCTCTTCGCGGTCGAGCGAGCCTCGACGCTGGCCGGCGAGAGCGCGAAGCTTCGTCTGGAGCGACGACAGCGAGAGAGTCAGCCCGTCCTCGACGAGCTTCGCGCCTGGCTCGACGAGCAGCGAGGCGTCATCCCACCGCGAACCTTGCTCGGCAAGGGGCTGGGCTACCTGCATCGGCAGTGGCATCGGCTCGTGCTCTTCGTGCAGGATGGCAATATCGAGCTCACGAACAACCGGCGTGAACGCGAGTTGCGGCGGTTGGTCTTGGGGAGACGCAACTGGTTATTCACCTGGCTCGACCTCGGCGGCGAGCGCACGGCCCACATCCTGACCATCGTCGGTACCTGCATCGCCCACGGGGTCAACCCGCGCGCCTACCTGCACCTGGTCATCAAGCTCGTCGTGCAAGGCTGGCCGCAAGCGAAGCTGCGCGAGCTGCTTCCCGACCAGATGCTTGCGTCGCACCCCGAGCTCTCCGTCGGAGATCCTCTCCGGCCTCTGCACGCCGCCGACATGCCCCTCCTGCCCACGACCACCTGATCAGAAGCCGTCCATCGCGCTGCACAGGCTCGCGCGCAGCCCATCGAGCAGCTCGCGGCGGCGACGGCTGCGGGTCCCGTCCGTCAGCTCCTCGACCAGCGTGTAGACGTCGTCGAGCTCCTCGACCGTCGCACTCAAGACCATCACCCCGCGGATCTCTTCGTGCGGACGGCCTCGTGCGATCACCGCGCGCAGCTCGGGGATCTCCGCCGTTGCCGCGAAGAGCACCGCGCGCTCCTCCTCGTCGAACGCCAACATCCTTTGCTTGCCTCGTCCCATCGCCTCGATCCAAGCACACGCGCGCAAGGACGAGAACACGCGGGCGCGCAAGGGGCAGCACTACGCCGACCGTGGAGGGGTTACGAATCACCCTCGCCCACAGAGACGGCCCTCGCGAAGCAGCCTCTTGTGCTACGACGCGCCGATGCAGGCATGGCGGGGGACGGCGACGGCCCTTCTGGTCGCCCTCACGGGCCGCGAAGGCACGCCAACGTATCCGTTCGTCGAGCTGTTTCTCACGATGTGCGAGGGCAGCATGCTGTTTCCGGCGATCCGCGGCGCGGCGCTTCCGTGGATGAAGCGCACCGTGCGCGAAATCGCGCGCAAGTGGGTGCGCATGCGAGAGGAGGAGGCGGGGCCAGGGGCGGCAGAGTAGGATAGAACCCTGGAGCGTAGACCGCACCACCAATGCGCCCGGGTGTCAGGCGGGGGGGCGGCGCTCCGCAACCGCAGCCCAACACGCTGCGTCGGACTATTGGTCCGAACAAAGGCTGACGGCTTGAGCTGGCGTAGGGCAGCACGGGCACCCGTCAAAATATACCGATGCGAGGTTGACGCACGTGCATATCCCAAACCGAGACCCGTGGCGGCAGCTGCACGGAATGCCGTAGTAGACGTAGCATGCAAAGTCGGCGCTGCCGGTATCCGCGCCGAAACACGCGGCATCCTCGCCGGGCGACGCATCCGACAGCCCAGCGTCGGATATTCCTGCGTCGGATAGCCCAGCGTCGTCGGTGCCTAGCCCCGCATCCAGGGGCATGGTGCTTCCGCCGCACCCGACCATACTTGCGGATAGCCCCAGCGCCAAGATGAGCCACCCAGTCTGGTACGCGCGAACCCCGTCAAGGATCCACGGCGTCCTCCGCCCGCCCGCCGCCTCGCGGAGGCACGGTGCTATCGCGTTCGCCATGGGCCTCTAGCCTAGCATGGCCCTGAATGAGCGCGAAACGCATGGTCGCAATCAAACGCGCTCACGGACCTAAGGCACCAGAGGTAGCCACCGGAGCGTTCCCTGTCACACCATTGAGTGGCGTCGGCCAATCCCAAGGGCCGCAGCACGAACCGCCCAATCCAGACATAGAAAGTGCGGCCCCTTTGGGAAAGGTTGCCATTACTAAATTTTGCAGCAAGATCCGAGGCTCGTCGTTCCCCGAGTCACACCAATTAGTTGCGGGAGGGAATGGCCCGACAGCTGAATTAATCAAGAGCGCCATTTCCGTTTGATATGGAAAGAACCAGATATATGAATTCACGGACGATCCGTACATAGTAGTAGGATCATGTCCATATATTTTGACAGGTATACAGCCGTTCTTGCTGAAGTACGTGTAGCTGCTTCCGGGACTGGATATGGTCGTGGCGTAATCAATGCCGAAAAATTGATTCAGGACGTTGTCTGGTAAGAACGCGCTACTCGACGTCGTACCAAACGACCATAGATCTAGTAAACCGTTTCTGCGGAAGGCGCCAGCAATGTTCAGCACGTCGTTGACCGAAAGGTACCAGCCACCGCTCGCCACCTGACCTGTTGTGTTTGGCGTGACCGTTCCTGCATAAGGCGATCCTTGTAGATAACCGTACGCCGACGTGGAACTCGGAAACGATTCTGCGGGAGCGACGCCGCTCGGGGCGAATATGTTTTCGTTGACGTATTTTTGATAATAAGTGTTCGTCAAGTTGTCCCAATCGTCGTCGTTTGACGATGAACTTAAGCTCGCGGTGTCCTGGAGCATGTTCGCTATGAGTACGCGCGTATTATCTCGTAGTTGGCGTCGTCATAACACGCCGGCGCACTATGCTGGGTCTGTGAGCCCAGGAATGTGCTGTTCATTAGGCCGCTAACTATGGCTGCTTTACATTGCGCAAACATGGTGGGCAGTTGGTTGTCTGGATCAATCTGCCACAATATGCAATTGAACCCTGACTGGTGACGCAGGAGATCGGAAAACTCGATCTGTTCAACCGCGGCTTGCTCCTGCTTGTTGAGCGCGTTCCACCAGTACGGAGGGAGCCACTCCGCAATCGAATCGGTCGGCTGCATACGCATGCTGTTGAGTAATTGAAGGGCCGCCATCGCGGTCACAAACTTGCTTAGGGCCCGGGAACGACGAAGTCGACCGGTCAACGCGGTTCCCTGCGCGGCCTGATGACGTAGTTCCAGTCGCCATGAAACTCGTCGCGCTCGATCTTCAACTCGCGCAGTTCCTTCTTGGAGATCTTCTTGCCGGTGGGGTAGCGGCGACGATCCAGTCGGGCGCGCACGACGAGACCACCTCGGTTGGTGGTGTTGCCGATGAGGTTGATGACGGTCTCGTACGTCCGCAGAGGACGTCCGCGCCAGTTGATCGAGATGAACGAGAACAGGCGGTGCTCGACCTTGTTCCACTTGCTGGTGCCGGGCGGGAAGTGGCTGACGTGGATCGACATGTCGAGCTTGTCGGCGATGCGTTGCAGTTGGTGCTTCCAGACGTGCGACCGGTAGCTGTTGCTGCCGCCAGCGTCGGCGGTGATGAAGATCTCGCGCGCCTCTGGGTAGCGCTTCGCACCGACCCGGCTCCACCAGGCCGCGATCGAGGTCACGGCGAAGACCGGCGTGTCGTGGTCGACGCCGACACTGACGAAGCCGTCGTTGGCTGCGAGGTCGTAGACGCCGTACGGGATCGCCTTGCCGACCGCATCGGACGGAAAGTCGTGGACGTCCACCAGGTCGGGCTCGCCCGCGGGTTGCCAATCGCGTCCGCCGTTCTTGAAGTT
>JBEKGQ010000759.1:0-3826 GCA_050012715.1 Polyangiaceae bacterium | reverse complement strand
CGAGCTCGCGGGGGACTCGCATCGCTCGCGCTCGGCGACGGCCACCGAGGTCACCTTCGAGGAGACACCCGCGCACGCGAGCCTCGACTGGCACCGCGCCCCGGTGAGGCAGTACGTGATCACCCTGAGCGGGACGCTCGAGTTCGAGACGCGGCTCGGCGAGAAGTTCGTCCTCGCGCCGGGCATCGTGCTCCTCGCCGAGGACACCACCGGCGGCGGCCACAAGTGGCACCTCACCGATGACCAGCCCTGGCGGCGCGTCTACGTGGGGCTCGACTAGAGAAGAGGCATCGGTCGACGAAGAAGACGCTCCGATCGACGAGGAAGACACGGCGATCGACGAAGAAGCGGCTCGATCGACCGTGAGTCAGCCCGTCGCGCCATCCACAGCGACCGGCCGCGCGTCGAAGAGGACGGCGTACGCCAGTGCGCCCACGACGCTGACCGCGCCGGCGAGGACGAAGGCGGACGTGTACGAGTGCGTCACCTGGACGAGCCACCCGGTGACGGCGACGCCGACGATGCCGGGGATGGTGGCGAAGGTGTTGCTCATGCCGGTGATGACCGAGGCGTGCTGCGGGGAGAGGTCCAGACTGTTCGGCGCGAAGCCGGACCAGGTGAAGCCGTTCGAGGCGGTGGCGCCGCAGAGGAGGACGAGCGCCACCGTCGGCGAGTGGACGTCGCGGAGCGCGACGAGGAAGACGGCGGGCCCGAGGAGCCCGATGAGCTGCATGAGCTTGCGCGTGAAGGTGACGCTCACCCCGCGGCGGATCATGCGGTCCGAGAGAGCACCCGCGACGTTCGCCGACGCGAACATCGCCAGCCAGGGCGCAGCCGAGAGGAGGCCGGCGCCGGCGATGCTGCTGTGCTGGACGTCGCGGAAGTAGCTCGGGAGCCATGTGAGCAGCACGTAGAGCGTCCAGTTCGCGGCGAAGTGCCCGAGGAACATCGCCCACACCGGCGCATGCCGGAGGAGCTGCAAGATCGACGGCGCCTTCGTCGCGCCGCCGGCCGGCTCGGCGGCCTTCGCGAGGAGGGCGCGCTCCTCTGCGCCCACGCGCCGGTCGGTCGCAGGATCGTTGCTCGCCTGCGTGAACCACAGCGCCACCCAGACGACGCCGAGGGCGCCGAACGAATAGAAGGCCGCGGACCACGGGTACCGGCCGAGGAGCCACCCCGTCGCGAGCAGGCCCACGACGGTCCCGAGCGGGATGCCGCTCAGCATGCGGGCGACGGCGCGGGCCCGCTCGGTGGCGGGCACCCACCGCGTGTAGAGCTCGATGGTCGCCGGGTAGACGGCGGCCTCGCCGAGGCCCATGCCGATGCGCGCGGCGATGAGCACGCCCAGGGACGTCGACGCGGCGAGGGGCGTGAGCAGCGTGAACACCGTCCACGCGAGGACGGCGAGGCCGAGGACGCGGTGCCCGCCGTAGCGCCGGGCGAACCACCCGCCCGCGACCATGAACAGCATGTAGCCGACGAAGAACGACGAGAGGACGAGCCCCTTCTCGGACGGCGTCCAGCCGAGCTGCTCCTGCATGCCGACGGCGGCGACCGAGATGTTGACCCGGTCCGTGTAGGCGACGAACCACGCGAGGAACGCGAGCGCGACGACTCCGTGGCGGCGGCTCATCCTTTTCTCCGCGCAGCCTACAGGGCGCGTGGCCCGAGCCGCCACACGCGCTATACGTGCGTCCCCTCGTGATCCGCCTCGACTCCATCTCCAAGCAGCACGGCCAGCAGATCCTCTTCCTGGAGGCGTCGATGGGCGTCTTCCGCGGCGAGAAGGTGGGGCTCGTGGGACCCAACGGCTCGGGCAAGTCGACGATCTTTCGCATGATGGTCGACGAGGAGCAGCCCGACAGCGGGCAGGTCGCGGTCGAGCGGGGCATCACCATCGGGTACTTCAGCCAGGACGTGGGCGAGATGTCCGGCCGCTCGGTGGTCGAGGAGACGATGGCCGGCGCGGGCGAGGTGAGCGACGTGGCGCACGAGCTCCACGAGCTCGAGCACGCGATGGCGGATCCGGAGCGAGCCGACGAGCTGGAGAAGCTGGTCGATCGCTTCGGGCACGTGCAGGCGCGGTTCGACGAGCTGGGCGGCTACGCGCTCGAGTCGCGCGCGCGAGAGATCCTCGCCGGCCTGTCGTTCCGGCCCGACTCGATCGACGACGACGTGGGCAAGCTCTCCGGCGGGTGGAAGATGCGCGTGGCCCTCGCGCGGATCCTGCTCATGCGCCCGGACGCGCTCCTGCTCGACGAGCCGACCAACCACCTCGACATCGAGTCCATCATCTGGCTCGAGCGGTTCCTCCGCGACTTCGAGGGCGCCATCGTGATGACGTCGCACGATCGCGAGTTCTTGAACCGCCTCGTGACGAAGATCGTCGAGATCGACGGCGGGGAATTGACGACCTACACCGGCAACTACGACTTCTACGAGCGCCAGCGCGAGATCGCGGCGACGCAGCAGGAGGCGCAGTACGCGCGGCAGCAAGCGATGCTGGCCAAGGAGGAGGCGTTCATCGCGCGCTTCAAGGCACGGGCGAGCCACGCCGCGCAGGTGCAGTCGCGCGTGAAGAAGCTCGAGAAGATCGAAAAGGTCGAGCCGCCGCGCCGCCGCAAGGTGGTCGAGTTCGACTTCCGCCCGCCGCCGCGCTCGGGGGAGGACGTGGCGAAGCTCGAGGGCGTGGTGAAGCGCTACGGCGAGCGCACGATCTACGACGGGCTCGACATGCTCGTCCGCCGCAAGGAGCGCTGGTGCGTCATGGGGGTGAACGGCGCCGGCAAGTCGACGCTGCTCAAGCTCGTGGCGGGGGAGTCGCAGGCGGACGGGGGCAAGGTGACGATCGGCGCGAGCGTGAAGCTCGGCTACTTCGCGCAGCACGCGATGGAGCTGCTCGACGCGGAGAAGACGGTGATCGAGTCGCTCCAGGCGTCGTTCCCGCTGGCGACGATCGGGTCGATGCGCTCGCTCGCGGGCGCGTTCGGCTTCTCCGGTGACGACGTGGAGAAGTCGTGCCGCATCCTGTCGGGCGGGGAGAAGGCGCGCCTCGTCCTGGCGGCGATGCTCTACGATCCGCCGAACTTCCTGGTGCTCGACGAGCCGACGAACCACCTCGACATGGCGACCAAGGAGATGCTCGTCAAGGCGCTCGCCTCCTTCGAGGGCACCATGCTCTTCGTGTCCCACGACCGCGCCTTCCTCGGCGCGCTGTCGAACCGCGTGCTCGAGCTGACGGCGGACGGAGTCCACGCCTACGGCGGCGGCTACTCGGAGTACGTCGCGAGCACCGGCCACGAAGCGCCCGGCGTGAGCTGACCGCCCCTCTCGGCTATTGCGTGAAGACGGCCGCGGTCTGCGCGGGCAGCGTGAGCGTGAGCGTTCCCCCGGCTACCGTCGCCGTCGTCCCCGACAGCGCGTCGGTGACGGTGCCCGTCAGGCCGATGTTCGTCACGCTCATCGTCCGGCTGGCCTGCGAGGTCCCGAAGTTGAACGCGGCCACGACGGTGTCCGATCCCGAGACGCGCCCGTACGCGTAGAACGACGCGTCGACCCACAGCCGCGTGCGGTTCCCGTTCCGGAGCGCCGGGTGCGCCGCCCGCGTGGTCCCCAGCTTCTGCAGGTTCGCCAGCGTGCTCGCCTCGAGGGTGCTCAGCGCCGAGCCGAACCGCATCATGCGACGGCAATCCGGATCGATCGCGCCGGGCTGCCCGAACTCGTCGCCCATCCAGAGGATGGGGATCGAGTCGTAGGTGAGGAGGAGGGCGTGGGCGAGGGAGAGGCGGCTGAAGGCGGTCGGGTTCGTCTCCTGCGCCGGGGGCGG
>JBEKGQ010000758.1:0-3827 GCA_050012715.1 Polyangiaceae bacterium | reverse complement strand
GACTGCCATTGCCCGCCACGACGTTCCGCTTCACCCCCGCGGCGACCGGCGATCGACACGACCTCAGGCGAAGGGGACCTCCCACAGTAGTGGTAACCTCCAAATCCGGAGCTGGACGTCGAACTTCCGTACACGCCGTAGCCGTAGCCCGTTCCTTGAACTCCCGTGCCCCCCTCGCCCGTCGCGTTGCCGTATATGGCCACGCCCGGACTCTCACCGTATACACCGTAGGCGCTCGATTCGTCTGTACCGCCGACGACTCCCGCAATTTGGTCCGGTGGATTAGGACACTCAAAATAGCCACCGAGCATTCCGGAGAACGCCGATGTGGCCGGAAAGTTAGCGTACCCTGTTACCGCAGATTCCCCGCTTCCCGCCGCCAAGCCATATATCGCCTGCTCAGCGCACTCGTCTGCACGAGCATCGGTCGCCCCGATGAGCGACCAGCCCAGCACCATACCAACGCCCACAAGGCGAACCGCCAAATGCGATGTTTCCATGTCCCCCTCATCAGTGTGCGGATTGTTTATTCAGAACATGCGTATGGAGTCAACTTCCAATATGCCAACCGAGGGTTGACATTTTGGCATTCCCACTCATCTCCTTGGCCTTGGCTGTCGCACGAAAAGCAGTCAGAAGCGCCGATGACGACGCCCACGCAGTTCTCGCTGGCATCCAGAAAGGACGGGCATGCTTCCAGCACCGTTTTTCCGCAGTGCCAGTTCTGGTCGTCGCAGAGAACACAAAGGTCCCTTCCCGCGTCATCGCAAGCGGCCGTTCCCGTTTCGGGCAGGTTCGCTCCAGAGCTACTTCCAGAACCGCTTGCCGTGCCGGAGCTACCCCCGGAGGTACTTGAGGGGCCGCCTGAGCTAGCACCGGCATCACCCACTTCTGCCGTCTTGCCGCCACACGCCAGACTCGTGAGGGCAAGCCAGCACCACGCCAAGGTGGTCGGCACACGTACGCGCATGGCGTTGAGCATGCCCGAATCGTACCTCCCTCGCGAACGACTAGCGAGGAGGAATCCTACGGCCCCGAGAGGGCGGGGGCAAAGCACGATTGCGAGCGTTCCGTGACTGTCTGCCTTCGGGTCTGAGACATCATGCAAGCGCGCCCGTGGCCCGAGCTGACATTGCGTAGTCGCTCCATGAGCTTGCGGCACCGCCACATGTGCGGCCACCGCCCATGTCCTTTTTGTGTCTCTACCGGAGCGCCGTGTCAGGCGTAGTTCGCGTCGACGATACGCCTAGCGGTGTATTGACAATATGCTTTGGATGGCCACCTACGGCAATAGGTGGAGACTCTCGATGTCGAGAAAATGTTAGATCGGTTGTGGTTCCCGGTGATCTCCTCGGCCATGTGAGCGGCCACTCCGATCCGTGAGATCCGCTCGATCCCCGAAAACTGGGCGAACCCGGCTGAGGCGACTACGAGGGGGCCGGTCGCGCGCCGAAATGGACGAAGGCCGGGTACGTCCCTGCGACAGCCGCGCCGCCGATCTCCTCTTCCGCATCATCAGCCTGCGCCACGAGACCCGCGTGCCGTCGTCCTCCCCGACTTTTCGCCGCGTGGGCGTCGTCGAGAGACTCCTTCAGCTTGTCGTCGAGGATCAGTCATGTGGTGCCCAGGGTGGTGCTCCGGGCGTTCGCCGAGCCGCTCGGCTCGCGCGGAGATCCTACGCGAGCTTCGCGCATCGGAAGCCGATCACGTCAAGTGTCTGGCCGCAGTGTGGGCAGCGATCTGCGGAGAGGACGCCTCCTTCGAGCAACAGCTCGATCGGTACGTGCAGTGCCATCGCGAGGCGCGCAGCGACGCTCAGCGTGCACCGACGGCTGTTGTTGATCATGTAGAGCACATGCACTGGAAGGCCGGTTATCTCGGCGGCGGCCTTCAGCGACCCGTAGGCGTGGCGTAGGTTTTTCACGGCAACTCTCAGGCGCACCTGTTGTGCGTCGGTCAGGGTCGAGTAGGGTTTGAATCGCTTCTTCTTCAGGTCTCCGGGGGCTTCGGAGTCTCCCGGGACAAGTCGGAGGGGCATGGGAACCTGGTGATGGACGGAAGGCGCTGCCCGCACGTGCTGCAGCACTCGGCGTCGGCGACGTTGCCGTTGAGCAGTCGCTCGACAGGGATGTGGAGAAGGCTGGCAGCGGCGACGACGGTGGCCATGGTGCCGGTGCGGCCATGGGGGATCTTCTGGAGGGTGGCAACGCACACCCCCATCTCGTTGGCCACCGCGTCCCAGCTGCCGTACAGCCGGTGAAGCGCTCGAAGCGCCACACATAGGCGTTCGCGCTGCTCGGCGGTCAGTCTGAGCCGACGACGCGGCTTACGAGCGGCGGGCTTGTCGGTAACGATACGGAGATGCGCCACGGAAAACCTCGCTTGTTGTCGCGAGTTTCCGTAGCGCTCGATCCGCAGCGATGTGGTGTTTGTACACCACTTTCCTCCAAACTAGGCCACCACCACGGATCTCCGTGATGTCGTGACGGATCTCCGTGATGTCGTGCTGGAGGAGCTGCTGGCCCTCGCCGAACACCCGGTTCTGGGCGCGGATCTCCTCGAGGACGACCACGAACGCACGGGCCTCCTCGGAGCTCGTCTTCGGAGCCTTGTTCTTGCGCGCGGCCATGGTCTCTCTCCCAGCTATGCCCGGAGCATGGGCCGGGCACAAGGGACGGCAGAGCAGAGCGCATGCCACGGTCGGACGAAGGAAATTGGCGTCGTTGCGGTGGGTACGCCCTGTCCGGGACGGATCGCGGGGTGGCCGTGGACACTACCACCGCGCTCTTCACGCCTTTCCTCACCGCGTGCGGTCCCTTTACAAGGCAGCCCATCCAGCCCAAGGTCGCAGGCTGGGCGAGAGAAAGAGAACGCCGCTGAGCCGCGTCTGCCGACCCCTGGGACGCGACCCTTGGTGGACTGCCGCGCGGCTCTTGCCGGCGCTGCTGCTCCTGGCTTGCCGGAACGATGACGCCGCGAAGCCGTCCGAGAGCTCCGCAGGGTCGAGCACGTCCCCGGCGGCGACACCCGATCAGCCGGTCGCAGGCTTGCCGGTGTTGACCGCCAGTTGAGCCTCGAAGGCCCGCCGGTAAGCGGGCCGCGCCTCGCCGCGGGCGACATATGCGGCCAGGTTCGGGAGCTCGTCCAGGATGCCCGAGGCTCTCAGCCGGAGCAGCACCGACACCATCAGGAGGTCGCCCGCGCTGAACGCACCATCGAGCCAGTCGGCCGTCCCCAGGCGACCAGAGAGCGGCTTCAGCCGGCCGCGAACGCGCTCTTGGACCAGCGGAAGGCGGTCCGCACACCAGGGCCGGTCGCCCTCGAGGAGCTTGGCGGTTCCGAGGTCGAGGATCGGCGGCTCCACCGTGCTCAGCGCGGCGAACATCCACATGATCGCGCGCGCTCGGCCATCGGCTTCGCGCGGAAGCAAGCCCGCGTGACGCTCGGCGATGTGAAGCACGATGGCCCCGGTCTCGAACAGCGCGAGCTCGCCTTCCTCGTAGGTCGGAATCTGGCCGAAAGGATGAAGCGCCAGGTGCGCAGGCTCCTTCATCGCGCGAAACGAGACGAGGCGAACCTCGTAGGGCTGGCCCACCTCCTCGAGCGCCCAGCGCACGCGCGTATCCCGCGCCAGACCCTTGCCGCCATCGGGCGAGCGTTCGAAGGCGGTGATGGTGACGGGCATCGGGAGAGGCCTCCGCGGGCGAGCATCATCGGCCGCGGAGACGTGACGTTGCAACCAGGGCCGAGCGCCTGCGATCGGGCGCGGGCGCGGGCGCGGGCGCGGGCGCGGGCGCGGGCGCGGGCGCGGGCGCGGGCGCGGGCGC
>JBEKGQ010000757.1:0-3835 GCA_050012715.1 Polyangiaceae bacterium | reverse complement strand
GAAGACTGGCTCACGTTCTCCGCGGACCTCGAGCACCACGAACGACCATTCCGGATCGTCCGCCGCCACGATGGACTCGACCCGCACGCCGTCGCACGCGGCGCTCGGGTCCGGAGCGTCGCCGCTCTCGGCCGGCGGCGCGAAGCGTGACCGGGACAGCGGGCCGGTGACGGAGTCGAACGGGTTGCGCGCGAGGATGGCGTCGGCGCTGACCGATCGCACCGGCTCGTTCGTCGCGGCCAGAGCTTCGCTCATGACGCGGAGCCGTGGGGCGCCGAGATCGGCGCCGACCAGCGCCCCGACGCCCCGTGCGTGCAGCCAGGCGCAGAGCCCGAGCGCAGCGACGACGACCGGGAGGACGGAGCGGCGGGACGTACCCATGCTTCGTGCCTCAGAATTCGAAGGCGAGCCCGAACGTCCACGACTGTCCGCCGACCCGCAAGGGGTCGGACTGGATTCCCAGCCCGTCGAGATCGGCCCGCGTGTACTCGGCGAAGGCGTACGTGTTGTTGACGCCGACTCCCTCGTCGAAGTTCTTCGCCGCGTACTCGTCGAAGACGTTGAGGTTGAAGGCCAGACCGAGGCCGAGCTCCGTCCCCATGCTCCCGCCGACGCCGACGCGCCCCGCGTAGACCGACGTGCCCACGGAGTTCGACGCTCTCCAGATCGAGTAGCCGAAGCCGAGCTTGGCGTAGGGCACGAGCGGGATGTGGCCTTCGCGCTTCACCACGTCGGCCCGCAGGACCGCCACGGCGTAGAACGGAAAGATCGTGAGCGACGTGCTCTCCCCCGAGTTGAGGATCCCGTTGGGACCGTGGGGCGACAGGAACTGAGCGTCGCCGCTCATCTTCGTGTAGCCGACGCCGATGCCGGGGCCGAGGGTGCCGAGGTGCGGGATGCGGAGCGCCTGCCAGTCGAACTCGCCCTGGAACATGAGGCGCGGGAAGTTGCCGAGCGTGGTCGCGAACGGCGTGGCCCCGTGCAGGGCCGGATCGGAGTCCACTTCCGGCGTGAACGGCGCGAAGCGCAGCTCGAACGCGAAGTGCTGCGACGTCTCGTACATCTTGTGCCGGCCACCGAGGACGTCCTGCCGGTCCTCCTGCGCGAGCGCGCTGGACGCCCACCCGAGCACCCCGAAGACGACCGCACTGCCCGAGACGACGACGCGGCAGCCTCTCACTTTCCACCCCTTCGGCGGCGGCGGACGAGGGCGGCGAAGCCCAGAACACCGGCGATCCCGGCGAGCGACGAAGCCCCCCCGGTGCCGATGGTCTCCAGCGCGCAGAAGCCGCCCGCCCGACCGCCGTCCTCTTGGTACGTCTCCCAGAAGTCCTTCACCGGCGCCGGAAAGTCGCACACTTCGAGCGACGGCGGGCCGACGTTTCCGGTGCCGTCGACGGCGGCGACGACGACGGTGTACGTCGTGTAGTCGAGGAGACCCTTGATGGTGTACGAGCCGACGGCCTTGTCGGCGATGGTGAAGCCGGACGAGCCGTTGATGAGGTACTGCGACGGAATGGTGGAGATGCCGCCGCTACCCTCTTCGATACCGGCCTCGCTCTCGATGATGTTGCCAGCGTCGTCGTACTCCGTGGTGGTCGTCGTCGTGGTCGCGCCGTCGACGAGGCCGCCGTCCAGCGTGACTCCGCTGGCGAGGACGGAGTCGTTGCACGTGTAGCCGTTGGCCGCCGCGACGGGCGTGCCGCCCTTGTTGATCGCGTAGCAGCCGCCGTCGTAGGGGAGAGGCGCCACGTAGCCGTCCGACGCGCCGGTGTCGACCACGCCGGTGTCGACGATGGAGGACTCGAGCGGGCCATCGTCGCCATCCGCGTCGCCGATCGGGGCGACGCCGGTGTCGGGGCACACCATGACCTGGCCGGCCGTGCCGCCGTCGACGCTCCCCGCGCCCGCGTCCTCGTGACCCGGGATGGGATCGATGTAGATGTCGTACCCCGCCGTGTCCGAGTCGCTGTTGGCGGTCCACGAGACGTTGTAGATGGTGTCGCCGACGGTCTCGCTGACGCCGGTCGGCGCCGGCGGGCCGACCATGTCGGTGTTGATGGTGTACTGGTACGGCGTCCCGTCGGAGTTGCCCGACGAGTCGATGGCGAGAAAATTGATGTTGATCGGGACGGCCGCGAAGCTCGGCTGCGCGCTGCAGGCCGCGATCCCCTGGGTCGGAGGGTCCTGGTTGGTCGCGGGCCCCGGCGGGTTTTGCTGCCAGCCGACGAGATCCTGGACGCGCACGTAGGCCGGTTCCGTGACCGGAGTGGTGTAGAGCGGATCGACGATCTTGTTGGCTGGGAACTCCCAGCAGATCGCCGCGGTGGCCCCGATGCCGCGGTCGGTCATCGCCGTGCAGTCCGAGGTGAGGCTCGCCCACACCTCGAAGGTGTCGCTCCCGGTGAAGCCGCTCAGGGTGACGCTGAACTGCAGCGTCTGATCCGACGTGCAGTCCGTGTAGCTGATGCCCAGCGGGTTCAGGTTCTGCGCGCGCGTGCTGTAGCCGAGGTTCTGGTTGTTGGGGAGGATCCGATTCGGGTACGGCTGGCCGCTCGCGGTGATCGTCGGACCGGACGCCGTCTGCGCGCGCGCCGCCCCCGAGACGAGCGTCCCGGCGAGAACGACGGCGAGGCCAAAGACGGGGCGCAGGCGGGACATCGGAGGGCCGGGGAGCATAGCGCGTGCCACGCGCCATCTCGTTCGCTTTCGTTCGCTTTCTCGCTCTTTCGCGGGCTTTTCGGCGTTCCCGGCGGAGTCCGCAATCCACCGCGGGGCCTGGTCCGGGCCAACGTGGCAGCGCCGGAGCGACCCCCACGTCTTCGCGGTGACAAAGTGGCAGCGCCAGGATAAGCACCCCGCCGTGAATCATCTCATCCCCTCCCACCAGGGCCGGCCCGCCGACGATCCCATCTTCGCCCTCAACCGCGAAGCGACGCAGCGCCGCCAGAAGGGGGAGGCCATCGTGAACGCCACGGTGGGGGCGCTCCTCGACGACGACGGGCAGCTCGCCATTCTGCCCACCGCCGCGCGCGCCGTGCACGAGGTGCCGCCGGTCGAGTGGGCGACGTACGCGCCCATCGCGGGGACGCCGGACTTCCTCCGTGCCGTCATCGACGACCTGCTGGCGAACGAGCCCGCGCTGAAGCGAGCCGCCGTCGCGGTGGCGACCCCTGGCGGCTCCGGCGCGCTGAGGCACGCCATCGGCAACTTCCTCGAGCCCGGTCAGGCCATCCTCACGACGAGCTGGTTCTGGGGTCCCTACCAGACGCTCTGCGACGAGTCGGACCGCAAGCTCGAGACGTTCGAGACCTTCCGCGCCGACGGCGGCCTCGACGTGGCCTCCCTCGACGCCGCGCTCGGACGCCAGCTCGCGTCGCAGCGGCGCACCCTCGTCTTCCTCAACGATCCCTGCCAGAACCCGACCGGCTACTCGATGACCGACGACGAGTGGCGCGCGGTCGTCGAGCGCATCGCGGCCCGGGCGAAGGAAGGGCCGGTGACCCTGCTCGTCGACTGCGCGTACTACCTCTACGGCGCGCGCGATCCGCGGGCCTTCCTCCGCCACCTGCGGCCGCTGCTCGAGGGGGGCGATTCGCGGGTGAACGTGCTCTTCGCGTGGAGCGCGAGCAAGTCCTTCACCCACTACGGCCTCCGCGTCGGCGCCCTCGTGGCGTGCGCGGGCGACGAGGCCGAGCGCGCGAGCATCGAGGCCGCCCTCAGCTATTCGTCCCGCGGCACCTGGTCCAACTGCAACCGCGGCGGCCTGTCCGCCATCACGCGCCTGCTCACCGACCCGGAGCTGGCCCGCACCTGCGGGACGGAGCGCGACGGC
>JBEKGQ010000756.1:0-3839 GCA_050012715.1 Polyangiaceae bacterium | reverse complement strand
CTGGGAGTGCGACGACGTCGCCTGGGCGGGCGAAGCCGCCGGGCACGAGCATGAGCATCGCGGCGCCGCCATCCCCCTGACGCGAAGGGCCGTAAGCCTCCATGGGGCGGTCGGGGCGCGACGCGGAGCCTTCGCCCCTCCTCGGCTCTGCGCGAGGTCTGTCCGTGTCGCCGCCGGACGGCTCGTCTGCGGCGGCGTCGCACGAGGGCCGTGGTTCGCGCGGCTTGGGGACGATGTCCTTACGCCACGAGCTGCGAGGCCCGAGCACGCCCGCGTAGCGGACGAGCGGGTAGCGCGGGGGAGCGATGATCGCCGCGAGCCGCGCCATGAACTCCATCGCCGTCATGACGCGGTGCTTGCCCCGCCCGCGGCTCACGTACTTGAGGCGATACGCCACACGCCCGCCGGGCAGCCGGCGTAGCCGTTCGAGCGACAGCGGGGGCCGCGCACCGTAGCGACAGAGCCTCTCGCGCCCCAGGTCGTCGCCGGCTTGGATACGCAATCCGGCGTGCAGGTTGAAGCCGTTCCTCTCGATCGCGAGTACCGGCTTGTCTGACGTCTCCGCCTGGTCGTTGCCGGGCGCCTCGGCGTCCGACAACATCGTACCTTGGCCGCGACCGATGGCGATGGCCGCACACGCGTCGAGAGCTGTCTGCAAGGGCGGCTCGGAGGAGCGCTCTTCGGTCGGTCGCTCGTCGAGGTGGCCGCGGCGACGCAGCCAGGCCTCTGCCCGATCGTGCACTCGCTGCACGATCGCTTCCAACTGCTCACGCGTAGGTGCAGCGGCGGGGTGGAACACCACGCCCGCCCCCGGGCCCCGGGTGAACACGCCGTCGGGAACCACGACGTGGAAATGAACGTTGAGGTTCAAGCTGCCGAACCGCTGCACGAAATTGATGGCGCCGCCCTGTCCATCCTCGACTCCGCTTTGCTGAGCGCGTGCGCGGTAGCTCGCGAAGATCGCGTCGACGAAGATGCGTCCCAGCGCGGTGAGCACCTCCGCCTGGAAGGCGGCCAGCTTGCGCGGCTCGTAGGGCAAGGACAGGACATACTGCCGCACCGGGACGTCGGGGAGCACCCGGTCCACGATGGCCGCCGCGGTGTTGGCCATGCGCCTTCCCGAGCAGCTCGGGCACACCGTGCGCGACTTGCAGGTGAAGGCGACGAGAAGATCGTGGCCGCACGCATCGCAGTATGCGCGCGTGAAGCCCCGGGCGAAAACGCCGCAGTCGAGGTAAGCGCGCAGCTCCGCTTCGACGTAGCGCGGCAGCCCGCCGTCGTAGTGTTCGCGCGCGTGGGCGAGGAAGCTCTCCAAGTGCTGGCGTACGACCCCGTAGAGCACCGTTTCGGTGGGACGACGCGGCAGGTAGGCGGGCGCGAGGACGGCCACGGCGTGCCGTGCTTCGCGGCTCGCGTGCCAGCGGGCGCTCGAGGGATTCCGAGTGTTTGCCGGGCGTGTTCCCTGTCCGGGACAGTTCTGCCGGTGGCCGCGGACAGGCAACGGGACGGACCTTCGACCGACGGTTCACCGGCCCCGGTCGATGTCCGGATCGCGAGCGCGCCACTGGGCGCCGCGAGCGCGATCGAAGGTCACCGCCTGACCATCGCGAGAGCGCAGGTCGGCGCCGGCCTGGACGACGACGAACCGCACGCCGTCGGTCACGATGGCGTAGGGAGTGCCGTCGGCCCCGCGCTCGGAGAGCTGCACCCTTCCGTGGAACGCCCCCGGCATCTCAGCCAGAAACGTCTGGCCCGAGCGGATGGCGAATCCCTCGCCGAGGCCACGGCGCTCGAGCTCGCGGAGCTTGGCCGTGCGGTCCGGATCGGCGGGATCGATGCCAAGCTGCCGAAGGACCTCGGCGCGGCGCGTAGCGGCCTTGCGCACCTCGTGGCCAAAGCCGTAGTAGGCCATCGGCTGACTGGCAAGCCGGTCGAGCAGGACGGGGCCGCGGTGCTGCACTTGGTCGTCCAGCCCGAGCGGCTCCTTCCTCAACACGATACGGTGGCGCGGTGGAGCCGAGGGGGACTCCGGCGGGGCGCGCTCCGGCCTGGATGCCATGGCGACCAGGTCGCCGACGCGCAGCGTCTCAGCAGCGCGCGCGTCGATCGGCACGTGGTACCCGCCACCCGAAGGGGGCTCGATGACGGCGTAGTACTTCCCTGCCATCTCGTCTGAAAGCCCCTTGCCGGCGACGCGGCCGAAGATGACGCTGCCGGGTTCGTGCGGCGTCGGTTGGATCGCCTGGTCGGGGCCGACGATCTGGTAGCGCGACAGATCCCCCCGAAGGGCGAGGTGCATCTGCTTGATGATGTCGCCACGCATGCCCATCTCCTTCAGGCGGTCGCTCCAGCCGTCGGCCAGCGCCCAGGACGTCGGCGAGAGGCGGTCGGCGAGGCCCATGTCCTCGAGGAACTGCATGCGACCCATCAGCACCGAGTCGCTCGGGCCGTCCAGCAAGCGCCGCTCGTCGGAGCGACGCACCGAGATGACGTTGTCCTGGGCGCGTCGCTCGATCTCCCGGTCGAGCGACGTGTACCTCTCCTGGTCGACTTCCTTGATCCGGGTGCGCTGCACCTCCAGCTCGTTGCGGGGCCCGAGCTCCCAGGTGGCAAGCTCCTGGGCGCGCCAGCGCATGCCGTTGGAGATGTACTCCCGGTCGAAACGGACCTCGTGGCCGCGCCGGTCGACGCCACGCACGACCAGGTGCACGTGAGGGTGCGCGGTGTCGTAGTGGTTGACGGCGGCCCACTCGAGGCGACGACCCATGTCCCTCTCGACCGTCGCCATGTACCTCCGGACGAAGTCCGTCAGGTCGAGCTCGTCCGCATCCTCCGGCGCCAGGATGATCCGGAACTGGTGCTTCTCTCCCTTCCTCGGCTCTTCGAACGCGTCCGCCCGCGCCGGCCCATCCGCGTCGTACAGGACGCCCTTGCTGCCGTCCTTCTCGACGCCGTCCCGCTCGATGTACCGGAGGTGCAGCGCCGCAGCCTTCGCCGCGCGAGGCGTCATCTTAACGAAGCGCGCCTTGAGGACGACACGACGTGCATCCGGGCGCGGCTGCCGGACGGCGATGCGCGCACGGCGGCGCTGCGCGCCGGTGGCCTTGCGATGCGCCCCACCCGTGGCGCGTAGGAGCACGAGAAGGGAGTTGCGAAAGCCGGCCGACCTGGCGCGCCCGCCAGCGGTCCGGGCTTTGCCGAGTTTCGGTCGAAAGATAGGCAAATTGTCATCGCCGCCCATGCGTGACGCCATCCTTTTCTAAGCAAAGTCGATGCAGTACCCGCTACGTGACGCCACTCGGACCCGCCGTGACGCCTACAATTCTTCAAAGAAATCAGTCACCTATCCCCACCATGACGCCAATTCCTTTATCTTGCCCTCCGCTTCGCTCCGGGTTCCCAAGCCAGCCCGTCTACTTTGTGTCTCACTGGGGTAGACTGCAAGAGGGTAGTGCTTACAGATCGTGTGAGAGCCGCCGCAAGCGCGCCTTGGTCCTATCGAAGGAGCTTATGGATGAAGCCGCGGACCACCATCAGCATCGAGGCATTGGAGCAGCTTCGCGAAGAGATCGCGCAAGCCCCACCAGTAACGAGGGAGCGATTCACGAAGCTTGAAGCGGTGCGGCGACTACGGCCCGACCTTCAGGCTATGCGGGAGCGAGGATACAGCCTCCAGGCCATCGCGAAGTTCCTGTCCGATCGCGGCGTCAGTCTCGCACCAACCGTGCTGAGTAGTTATCTGTCGGAAGCAAAGTCGGGCCATGAGAGCCGGCCAAAGCGCAGCAAGGGGCCCATGCGGGGTCCGGTTCGCACGTCGTCCGGTTCCACCGTCGACACCC
>JBEKGQ010000755.1:0-3840 GCA_050012715.1 Polyangiaceae bacterium | reverse complement strand
GGTCCGCCTCGGAGACCGCGGTCGGGAGAGCCGTCGGCGACTCGAACAGCGTCTGTACGTAGAAGGGCCGGTGGGCCGTCACCCTCGGCTGCAGGTCGGTCACCATGTGCGCGAGCGCGCTGCGGTCGAAGGGCTGCGTCGACTGGCCGTTGAAGACGAGGTTCTCGGTGGCGGCGCCGAAGGCCCACCCGTACTTGCGCTGCAAGTCGAGCGCGCCGAGGCGGCTCTTCTTCGTGGGCTCGCACGCGTCGATGCCGAGGCCCACCACGCCGAGGCCGACGCCGACCGCGAGGAGCGTCAGGATCGTGTGTCGGCGGCCGACCGGGTCGATCACGCTGTCCTGCCACCAGCGCGCGCCCACGAGGCCCGGCTCGTCGACGCGGGCGTCCTGGCGCAGCGGGCGCTCGCTCACGCGCCCCCCCGGGCCGCTTCGCGCAGCTTGCCGAGGAAGTCCTCGCGGAACACGCCGTCCACGCGAATGGAGTACCGGAAGAACGGATCGGCGTCGACGCCGTGGTCGTCCTGGTCGTTGAACCAGTAAGCGCGGCTCGTGACCGGCGTCTTCGCCCTCGCCTCTTCGTCCCAGAGAAAGAGGCGCTTGTCGCCCTGCGGGCAGAACGTGACGAAGTGATCCGGCGGGCGCTCCTCGGCCGGATCGCCGTCGTGGTGCACGGTGCCGTGGTCGTTCGCCTCGAGGCCCATGATCGTGCATCGCCCGATCGCCACGAACGGGAGGCGCTCGATCCACGCGACGGTCTTCGAGAAGAAGGCTCGCGCCTGGCGGGTGAAGGCCTTGCCCTCGCCGCTGCTCTTCTCGCCCCACCAGCGATTGGGCACGAGCTCGACGTAGACCTTCCACGGGAAGTAGACGCCGAACCGGTACTTCAGCCAGAGCATCTGCCGGCGCGAGAGCGGGTGCTCGCGCTCCTCGCCGATCTCGAGCTCGCCGCGACGGCTCGGATCGAGCCGCCCCCCGGGGGCGGAGGCGTCGCCGAGGCCGCAGAGCGTCGCGAAGTCGGCGTCGCTCATGGCGTGGATCGCCTCCCCGTAGTCGACGTGGCACTCCGCCTGCCGCGAGGCGGGGACGATGCCCATCGAGCGATGGCTGCCCCCCGTGTAGTCGACGGGAAGCTGGGCGAGACCGAGGCACACCTCGTCGTGGATCTCCGCGAGTGGTGCGAGGTCGAGGTGCGGGGCGAGGTCGACGAAGGGTCGACCGAAGATGCCGCGAACCCTCATGCTTCGCATGGTACCGTAGCGCGGCATGATGGAGGGGCCGCTCTACGTCGCTGCTTTCGCGGTGGCGACGACGCTGGCGCTCCTCGGGCTCGCGATGGTGGTGCGGCGCGGGCTCGCGGCGGACCTGAAGTCCGGGAACGACGCGCAACGCCTCGCGGCCGTCGGTGAGGTGCTCTCGGTGTTCCTCATCGCGGCGGCGACCGTGCGTGATGCGGTGCTCGAGGAGAGCGTCGTCCACGACCTCGTCACCTGCGCCGCCTACGGCGCCATCGGGTATGTGGCGAGCACCCTCGCGGGGCGCCTCGGTGTCAGCCTGCTCCTCGGCGCCCATTCGCAGGCGGAGGTGGCGCGCGGGAACAAGGCGTCGGGCCTGGCGACGGCCGGCCAGCTCGTGGCGTCGGCGCTCGTGACGTCCCGGGCCATCTCGGGGAGCGATCTGCACGGCCTCGGGCTGGCGCTGACGTTCTTCGTGCTGTCGCAGGCGACGCTGCTCGTCTTCGTGTCGCTCTTCCGCGCGCTGACGACGTACGACGACGCGGAGCAGATCCACGGCGAGAACGTGGCCGCGGCCTTGAGCTATGCCGGCGTGGCGGTGGCGATCGCCATCGTGGTGGAGCGGGCGCTCGACGGCGAGGGCGACTTCGAAGGGTGGCTCGCCTCGCTGAAGGGCTACGGCGGCGTCCTCCTCTCGCTCGTCGCGCTGTGGCCGATCCGGCAGCTCTTCGTGCAGACCATCCTGCTCCGCGGGCCCCTCCACGCGCGCGGGGGCGCCCTCGACGTGGCGATCGCCGAGCGGCGCAGCGCGGGCATGGCGGCCCTCGAGGCGGCGACCTACGTGGCGACCGCGCTGGCCATCTCGCAGCTGGCATGACCGGGACGGAAGCCGAGGCCGCGAGCGACTACGCCGCGTTCGCGGAGCGCGTCACGGCGAGCGGCATCCTGCGCGACCCGTGGGTGGATGGGCGCCCGCGGTTCCAGGCGGAGCCCGTCGTCATCGACCCGGGGCGGCATGCCGAGCTCTGTCGCGCGGCGGAGGACGTGGCGGCGGCCTGCCACGCGATGGTCTCGCTCCTCGTCGACGAGCCGCGCCTGCTCGAGGACGTGCTGGGCCTGACGCCCTTCCAGCGGGCGATGTGGACCGCGTCGGCCCCCGCGTGGCACGGGCTGGCGCGCGCCGACGTGTTCTTCACGCGTGACGGCGTGGCGGTGGCGGAGCTGAACTGCGACACGCCGACCGGCGAAGCGGAGGCGGTGGTCCTCGGCGCGCTCGCCTCGCAGCAACCGGGCGGCGAAGGCGCCGTCGATCCGAGCCGCGTGCTCGAGGCCCGGTTCATGGCGATGCTCGACTACGTCGCGCGTCGCGAGCGCATGCCCGAGGCGGGCCCCGCGCGCACGGTGGGCCTCGTGTACCCCACCGAGATGACCGACGACCTACCGCTGGTCCGCCTCTATCGCCGGTGGCTCGAGGCGGGCGGCTACGGAGTGGTCCTCGGCTCGCCGTACAACCTGACTTTCGAGGGCGGGCGCACGCGCCTCTTCGAGGCGCCCATCGACGTCCTCATCCGGCACTACAAGACCGACTGGTGGGGCGAGCGCCAGAGCGCGTGGCTGGAGGACTCCATCGAGGACGCCGCGCCGCTCGACGGTCCGTTGCGCGCGGTGCTCTCGGGGATGGCGGCGGGGACGCTCGCCGTCGTGAACCCACTCGGCTCGGTGGTCCCGCAGAACAAGCGGAGCTTCGCCCTGATGTGGGAGCAAATTCATCGCTTCCCGCCCGACGTGCAGGCCGCCATCGAACGGTACGTGCCGGTGACGCGTCGGCTCGAGGTGATGCACACGCAGCAGCTCGTCGCGCAGCGCCCGGACTGGGTGGTCAAGAGCGACTACGGGGCCGAGGGCGAGGAGGTCGTCATCGGGCGCGAGGTCGACGACGCGACGTGGCGGCGGGTGCTCGACCGCGCGCGCCCAGGGCGATGGATCGCGCAGCAATACTTCGCGGCGGAGACGGACGCGACCGGCGCGTCGGTGAACTACGGCGTGTTCCTCGTGGCGGGCCGCGCGTCGGGGCTCTACGCGCGCGTGCAGGTCGGAGCGACGGACGGCCGAGCCAGGAGCGCGCCGGCGCTGGTCCGCGCGTCAACGACCCCGTAGGCGAACGGCCAGCTCGAGGAGCGCGAAGAGAACGAGGGCGACCACGAGCCCGACGTCGAACCCCACGAAGAAGAGCCAGCCGCCGGCCCCACGCCACTCGTGCACGTGGTCCCAGCAGACGAAAGTCACCCCGCGCCCGTTCGTGACGCCGACGGTCTGGAGCGTCTCGCGACCGTCGCAGGCGACGTACTCGACGAGATCGTGGACCGGCGGCAGGAAGCTGAGCGGAAAGGCGGCGACCGTCGCGAGCAGCGGCACGGCCAGCGCGCGAGCGATTCCCCATCCGACCCGGCGGTCCTCGAGGGGGCGCGACGTGTCGAGCGGAGCGGCGAGCTCCTCGGCGTGGCGCGCCGCCTCGACCGGGCCGACCAGCGAGGATGCCAGCGCCAGGGTGCGGCCGAGCAGGTGCCCGCGCCAGAAGTATCGATCGAGAGCCACGGAGCACTCGCT
>JBEKGQ010000754.1:0-3852 GCA_050012715.1 Polyangiaceae bacterium | reverse complement strand
CCGCCGTTTTCATGTGCTCGAGCGCGGCGGCGTAGTCGTAGCGCTGCGCGGGGAACGACGGATCCGGGTCCGCGATCGAGCGAGGAAGGGCCTGGGTGAGGGCGCTCATCCGCGTCGCCTGGAGCAGGACGTAGTGGGTGCGGTCGATGGCGGCCGCCACCGCGCGCCGGATCTCGACGTTGTCGAACGGCGGCATGCGCGTGTTCATCGACTCGCCGTAGATGCGCGTGTCGTGCTCGGCGATGCCGAGACGGGCCCAGCGCGGGTCCGACACGAACCGCGCGGTGTCGGCCTGCGAGAGCTCGCGCACGAGGTCGAGCTCGCCGCTCTCGAACCGGAGGCGCTGCGCGAGGGGCTTCAGGTTGAAGGTCCACTCCACCGCGTCGAGGTGCGGCAAGCCGGGGCGGAAGTACGCCCCGTGCCGCACGACGCGGAGGCTCGTGCCGCGCTGCCAGCCGTCGGCCGCCAGCTCGAACGGGCCGGCGCCGCACGGCGCCCAGGTGTCGGAGTAGCGCTCACCGGCGCTCTTGCAGGTCGGCCGGATGGTGTGGAGCGCGGCGAGATACGGGAAGGTGGCGTCCGGCTTCGTGAGATGGAAGACGACGACGTACCGGCCTTCGGCCTTCACGCCGTCGAGGTGCTCGGCCTTGCCGGCCGCGTAGGCGTCGTACCCGTCGAGGTTCGTGAAGTAGGTGGCGTCCGGATCCGGCGTGGACGGGTGGAGCGCGCGCTCGACGGAGCGCCGTACGTCGTCGGCGGTCAGCTCGGCGCCGTCGTGCATCGTCACGCCCGGGCGCAGGAAGAAGCGGTACGTCCGGCCGCCGTCGTCGACGTCCCACCGCTCAGCGAGGTCGGGCACGACACTGCCGTCGTCGCCGTAGTCGACGAGCCCCGCGAAGAGCAGATGGATCGCCGCGAGCGAGAGGCCGTCGACGTCCACCGCCGGATCGAGCCCCCCGCGCAGGTCGGCGAACGTCGCGAGGCGCAGCGTGCCTCCCTGCCGCGGGGTCGCGTCGCCGTCGCCATGTGCGCCCGGAACGGGGGCCGCGAGCTCCTTGTTGCAGCCCGTGGCGAGCGCGAACGAGAGCACCGCGGTCACCAGGGCGAGCGTGGTGAGCGTCACGACGTCAGCCCTCGCGTGGATCGAGCGCATCGCGCAGCCCCTCCCCGAGCATGTTGAACCCCCACACCGCGAGCAGGATGGCGAGCCCCGGCGCCAGAACCAGCCACGGTGAAGTGACGAGGTAGTCCTGCCCCTCGGACAGCATGCGCCCCCAGGTCGGCGTCGGCGGCGAGATGCCCACGCCGAGGTACGAGAGCACGCTGTCGGCCACGATCATCTGCGCCACGAGGACCGTGGCGCTGACGACCAGCGGTCCCGCGACGTTGGGCAGCACGTGCTTCACCATCACCCACGCCGCCGGCTGTCCCAGCGCGCGCGACGCGACGACGTAGTCGAGCGCGCGGACCTGCATGGTCTTCGCGCGGAGGACGCGCGCGATCGACAGCCACCCGGTGAGCCCGAGGATGACGAAGATGGTGACGGCGGAGGTCCGCCCGAGCGCCGCGCCGATGGCCATCACGAGGAGCAAGAACGGGAACGCGAGCATCACGTCGACGAGGCGCATCAGGATGCCGTCGATGTCGATGACGCGAGCGAAGCGCCGCCCCTCGTAGTACCCGGCCACGATGCCCACGACGGCGCCGATGGCGCTCGCGATGAGCGTCGCGGACACCGCGATAAGGAGCGACAGGCGGCCCGCGACCGCGACGCGCGCGAAGACGTCGCGGAACACGCGGTCGGCCCCGAACGGAAAGAGCGCGCTCGGGCCCACCGGCATGTCGTCGGGGGCCACGCCGCGCACGAAGTCGCTCTCGAGCGGGCCGTGGCGCGCCACCAGCGGGCCGACCAGGGCGAAGAGCACCAGCGCGGCGACGATCGCCGTCCCCGCCACCGCCGTCCGGTTCCGGGCGAACCGCGCGCGTGCGGGCGCGTCGAGCACGGCCCTAGCTCCTCACGTCACGCGACCCGCGCGCGCCGTTCGCGCCACCCGCGCCGGCCAAGAACGTCGTCACCGCGCTCGCGAACGCGACCGGGACCTCCTCGGCCGGGGAGGAGCCGCAGTCGAACACCTCGAACCGGGCGCCTCCCAGCTCGCGCGCGAGGCGTCGGCCCTGCTCGACCGGCGAGGCGCGGTGGGTGCGTCCCCACGCGACGAGGGTGGGGGCCGTCACCCGCGGGACGCTCGCCGTGAGCGAGCGCGTGTCGAGCATGGAACACATGGTCGCATACGCCGCCTCGCGCGCCGCCGGCACGTCGAAGAGCTCGAAGAGATGCTCCCGCCGCGCCGCCGCGCTCCCTGCGAAGCGCGCGCGAAAGAGCGCCCGCCCGTAGAGCTGCTTGAAGACGAGAGGACCCAGCACAGGGACCCCGGCGATGCGCGAGAGCGCGTCCGCCCGCGGCGGGTATACGAGCGGGTTCACGAGGACGAGCTTGTCGACGATGTGGGCGTGGGCAGCGGCCAGGGTCAGCGCGACCGCTCCGCCCATGCCGTGCCCGCAGACCGAGACCCGCCCGAGGCCGAGGGCGGCGAGGAGATCGACCAGCGACTCGGAGAACCCGTCGAAGCCGTAGCGGTAGCGGCTGGGGGAGGGTTTCTCGCTCTCTCCGAAGCCGGGGAGATCGGGCACGATGACCCGGAACCGCTCGGCCAGGCGGGGCAGCACGTCGTCCCACGCCACGCGGCTGGCGAGGTAGTCGTGGACGAGGACGAGCGGCGGGCCGCTGCCGGCTTCGACGAAGCGGATACGCGCCCCGCGCGCCGCGACGTCCCGCGTCGTCGGCACGGAAGGGGCCGGGGGATCACGATGCTCCAGCGTCATGTCCGTCCCCGAGCCTCGAGGCGAAGATAGACGCAACCTCACCCCCTGGCGAGCCGATGGGTAGGCATGAGGTGGACCGCGCAGGAAGCCATACGAGACCGCACCCAGCCCGGCGGCGTGCGGTACGAGATCCTGCGGCGCCTCGGCGGGGGGCCGTTCGGCGACGTGCACGTCGCCCGCGCGGTGGGGGACGGCCTCGAGCGCCTCGTGTGCATCAAGCGCCTGGCGGGCACGGTCGACCCCGAGCAAGCCGAGGCTCTGCGGGAGGAGGCGCGCCTGCTCGCGAGCGTGCGGCACGCCAACGTGGTCTCCCTCCTCGCGTTCGGCGAGGATCCGCGGACGGGACCGTTCCTCGTCCTCGAGCTCGTCGACGGGCTCGATCTGAGGACCCTGTCCGCCGGCCTGCTCCCCGACGACCGGCTCGCCGATGGCGTCGCGGTGCACATCGCCTGCGCGTTGCTCCGCGCGCTCTCCGCCGTCCAGGGCTCGCTGCCGGGCCTCGTGCACCGCGACGTGACGCCCCACAACGTCCTCGTCTCGGCGAACGGCGAGGTGAAGCTCGGGGACTTCGGCATCGCCCTCGCCCGGGACCGCACGCGCTGGACGCGCCCTCTCTTCGTGAAGGGAAAGCTCGGCTACATGGCCCCCGAGCAGATCCTCGGCGCGGAGCTCGATCACCGGACCGATCTGTTCGCGGTCGGGGTCGTTCTCTACGAGCTTCTCACCGGGGAGCGTCCTTGGGGGCCCATCCGAGGCGTGCGCGAGATGAAAGCCGTCGTCGAGCTGGCCCCCATCCCGGTGCTCCGGCGCCGGCCGCGCCTCGACCGCGCGCTGGCCCCCGTCGTGGAGCGCCTCATCGCGCGCGATCCCGCGCTCCGATTCGCGGGGCCCGACGACGCGCTGCGCGCGCTCGCGCCCTTCGGCGCGGGGGAGCTCGGGTCGCTGCGCCTCGCGGGCGTCGTGTCCCAC
>JBEKGQ010000753.1:0-3858 GCA_050012715.1 Polyangiaceae bacterium | reverse complement strand
ACCACGTCTGCACGAGGTGCGACCGCGTCTGCACGAGGTGCAACTGCGTCTGCACGAGGTGCAACTGCGTCTGCACGAGGTGCGACCGCGCCGCACGAAGCCCGGCTGAGTCCCCACTCGCCCCCCAGAGGCAGCCTCTCGGTCCGAGGCTCCCGATTGAGACGAACGGCGCCGTCCACCCCGGTAGGCCAGAAACCTTGACGAAGAGCGCGGGGTCGAACATAGACGCAACCGTGTCGCACTCCGACCCACCGGCGCGCGCACTCCTGCGGGCGAGGGTGGTCGCATCGGCTCTCGCCCTCGGAGGGGCGCTCTTCGTCATCCTCGGCGCGCGCGTCGACCGACGCTGGACCGACATCCACATGACGACCCACTTCTGCGCCGAGTCTGCGCGGGAGCTGAACCGGGGAACGGCGCTAGGCTGGACGGGCATCGTCGTCGGGGCTTTGATCGTGGCGGCGTCGCCCCTCGTCGGACGCTGGGCTGGGCGGCGCTCGTGGCGCCAGGTCGTGAGCACCACGCTGCGGATCGCGGTGGCGACCGTCCTGGCCCTCTTCGCCGCGGACGAGGTGCTGCGACTCCGCGGGCACGAGGGTCCGGTCGTGCGGCCCGTCGCCCACTTCGAGCCCGACAGCGAGGTAGACCCGCTGTTCGTCTATCGGCCCATCCCGTCGCACGTCACCGAGATGGACGTGGGGGATCGCCACCTGCGTTTCGTGATCGACGCCAACGACTGGCGCGTTCGCTCGCCGGACGACGTCGTCGACTTCGCGCGTCCCACGGTGCTCTTCACCGGAGAGTCGACGGCGTCCGGCTTCGGCCTCAACTACGAGGAGACCTACCCGTTCCGTGTCGGCCAGGACCTCGGGGTCCAGGTTGTGAACGTCGCGGTGCAGGGCTACGGCAACGACGCGGCCTTCGTGCGGCTCCACGACGCGCTCGTGCCGTTCGAGCATCCCGTGGCCACCGTCACGCTCATCAACCAGATGATGATCGACCGGAACGCCTGGCCGGATCGCCCTCACCTCCTCGTTCGCGACGACGGGTCGCTCTTCCTCGAGCCGATCCGGAAGGAGGATGGCTGGGTCGCGCGTTCCCCGCTCCTGCGCATTGCCTCGAGCGTGGTTCACTCCGACGAGGCCCTGCGTCGAGCTCGCATGTACATCCAGGCCACGGCGCGTGAGACGCGGGCTCGCGGCGGCTTCCCGCTGTTCATCTTCACGAACTTCCGCGTTCCCTGCCTTCCCGACGAGACGGGCGTGCAGTCCCTCGACCGGTACCTCTTCGAGGGCCTCGACGTCGTGCACGTTCGCGTCGATCTCGGCGAGGACACCTACGATCCCGTCATCAGCCACCCGAACGCCGCCGCCCAGGCGCAGCTCGCCGCCGCCGTCAGTCGATCGCTACGGGAACACGGCGTCGGCGGGCGCTGACGCGAGCGGGCGGCGGAGGGCAGCTGGCGCCGATGTGGGGCACCCAGATGCCACAGACGACGCTTGGTATGGGCGATCCATCGTCGTAATCTCCCCGACCATGACCCGACTTCGACACGCTCCTCTCTGGGCCTGCGTCGCTCTCGCGCTCACCGCCGGCGGCTGCGGCTACTCGGAAGACCAGTGGCAGGCGCAGCTCGCCAAGTACAACAAGCTCAAGGCCGACAAGGACGCCGACGACGCGCAGCTCGCTGAGGCCCAGAAGAAGGTCGACGAGCTCTCCAAGGAGCTCGAGGCCCTCGGGGTCAACGTCAACTCGATGAAGGCCGACCTGGCCGACCGCGAGAAGGCGCTCGAGTCCTACAAGGAGCGGGCGCGTCAGCTCGAGCTCATCAAGGCGCGGTTCGAGAAGTTGAAGGCCAAGCTCGACGAGCTGACGAAGCTCGGGCTCGCGGTGAACGTCCGCCACAACCGGATGGTCATCTCGCTGCCGGGTGACGTGCTCTTCGACTCCGGCAAGGAGACCCTCAAGAAGGAGGGCAAGGACATCCTCCTCAAGGTCGCCAGCATCATCAAGGCCGACCCCCAGCTCGTGTCGCGCGACTACCAGGTCGCGGGGGACACCGACAACCAGCCGCTGGCGCACGGCCCCTTCAAGGACAACTGGGGGCTCTCGCTGATGCGGGCGCGCGAGGTGCTCGTGTTCCTCATCGATCCGGCGCAGGGCGGGCTTCCCGTGCCGCACTGGAGCGCCGCGGGCTTCGGCGACAGCGACCCGGTGGCGGACAACGCGACGCCGGAAGGTCGCCAGAAGAACCGCCGCTGCGAGCTCATCGTGCTGCCGAGCGTCGAGGAGATGCTCGACCTGAAGGCGATCACGCAGTAGAGCGCGCGTCCGCGGCTACCGGTTCGCTTCGAGCACGCGGATGCCTCCGCGCATCAGGCCCATCACTCCGAAGAGATCCTCGTTCGTCGGCGGCATCCCGTCGCCGTCGATCGTTCCCACCGGGTGGTAGTTCGCGTCGATCGTCTGCTGCACCTCGGGCGGGTAGGTGGGGGCCTCCTCCCCGATGAGGTACAGCTTGCCGTAGTAGCGCGTCGCGAAGCGCGCCTTCGTCTCGGTGAGCTCGTCGAGCCGGGCCACCTCGCGCTCCGCGATGCTGCTCACGCGGTCCAGCGGCACGTCGCGGACGCCGGCATGCACCAGCGCGGCGCTGCCGGTCGAGACGAGCACGCGTTGGCCATCGGCCACGTCGCGCGCGACGGCGGCGTCGAGCGCGCGTCCCAGCTCGAATTGGCCATGCCGCGGCCACGCGCGGGTCGGGTTCAGCGCGTCGAGGAGCGTCACCAGCAGACCGGCCGCCACCGCGCGCGCCACCATCGGTCGCTCCTCGCGCGGCGCGTGGACGACGTGGGCCACGACCGCGACGATCGGGAGTGCGGCCCAGAGATCGAGGATGGTGAGGTTGTTCCACCACCCGAGGACCTTGAAGTACGACGCCAGGCTCGGAAGCACCTCGGTGACTCCGACGGCGAGCCACGGCCCGAGGACCATCGGCGCGCGGTCGCGAGCGCGCATCGCGAGATAGAGCACGCTGGGAACGAAGAGGATGACCAGCAGGATGCGATGCGGGACCGTCATCACGTGGGCGACGAGACCGAAAACGCGCTCGGGCTCCACCGTCTGATGGGACGGGACCTCGAGGGCCCAGAACCTCCCCCATCCGTGGAAGTCGAGCCATGCCCCGAGGAGGACCGAGACCGCCGATGACGCGGCCAGCAGCGCCGACCGGGGGAGGCCAAAGGCCCGCCGGCACAGGCCGAGGACGACGATGAGCGCACCGAGGGCGCCGGGAAGGGCGGTCTGTTTCACCGCCACGCCGAGGCCAGCGACGACCACCGCGACGACCGCCATGCCGAAGCTCGGGCGGTCGACCGCTCCGCTGCAGAGCGCGATCACGAGCATCGCATGCAGGCAATACAGGTTGTCCGGGTGGCAGGCGTCCGCGGTGAAGCTCTTGAAGACGACGAGCGCGGCGACCGACGCGGCGACGAAGTGCGCGGCGCGCCGGTGGGGCAGGGGTCCCAGCGACTCCGCGAGGCGGACCGCGACCCCGCCTGCGACGAACGCGGCGGCCAGGCCGACGAGAACGGTGACCGCGCGGCAAGCGCGGATGTCGAGCTGTGCGCCGAGCGGCCGGAGGAGCGCGAACGTAAGGTACTCGAGGCCGGGAGCGTAGATGTACGAGTTCTGGTCGGACGGCGCGGTATAGGGGCCGTGCCCGGCGGTCATCTTGAGCATGTCTGTGAGCAACGTGCTCTCGGAGAACATCCGCAGGTCCCACGGGAAGAGAATCCGCGGGATCTCCTCCACGGCGAGGATCACGAGCGTCGTCGCGGCGAGAGCGACGACGAGCCGCTCGAG
>JBEKGQ010000752.1:0-3872 GCA_050012715.1 Polyangiaceae bacterium | reverse complement strand
ACGGTGGAGCCTTCCTTGATGGCCCCGACGTCGCCGAAGAGCACGGCGCCGACGTTGTCGGACTCGAGGTTCAGCACCAGGCCCGTGATGTTGCCGGGGAACTCGAGGAGCTCACCGCTCATGGCGCCCTCGAGACCATAGACGCGCGCGATGCCGTCGCCGACGGACAGGACGGTGCCCGTCTCCATCGTCAGGGCGGCCTTCTCGTAGCCCTGAATCTGCTTCTTGATGATGGAGGAGATCTCTTCGGCGCGAAGCTGCATGGTCTTGTCTCTCGGGTCTTGGCAGGGGCAAGCAGGAAGCGGTGGACGCCGCGCGCTCGAAGTGGCGCGGCGCGATGATCAGTTGGGGGGCATCAGCGAGTCCTTGATCGACTGCAGGCGCGTGCGGAGCGACCCGTCGAGGATGCGGTCGCCGATGCGCGTCACCACGCCGGCGATGAGCGTCGGGTCGGTCTTGCGGTCGACCACGACCTTCTTGCCCGTCATCTTCTCGAGCTGCACCTGGAGCCGCCCGTAGTACGCCTCGCTCAGCGGGGCGGCGGTGGTCACCTCCGCGCGCACGACGCCCTTTCGCAGGTCGGCCATCTCGCGCACGTAGCGGGCGATCTCCGGCAGCGCCTGGGTGCGCCGGCGCTCGACGAGGAGCAGGAGCGCGTTCTTCGTCGTCGGCGTGGCGCCGATCTGCTCGGCCAGCTCGCCGATGACGCCCTTCTTCATCGCGATCCCGACGAGCGGGTTCTCGATCGCGTTGCGCAGCTCCGCGCTCGTCTCCCACGCCGCCGACACCGTGGAGAGCTCCTCCACGAGGCGGTCGAGCGAGCTACTCTCGACGCCGAGCTCGAGCAGCGCCTTGGCATACCGGCGCGCGACGATGGAGACGCTCACGACGCGCTCTCCTGCGTCCCGGCCGCGGCCAGCGGTCCGCTCTTCTTGCCGCCGAGATCGGCGAGGTAGTCCTCCGCCATGCGCTCCTGGTCGGCCGGGGTCACGCGCTTCTTGAGGAGCTCCTCCGCCGCGCTGACCGCGGCTTCGACCGTGTCCTTCCACAGATCCTGCCGGATCTGCTTCAGCTCCTGCTCCACCAGGAACTCCGCGTCCTTGCGCATGCGCTCGGCCTTCGCCTCGGCGTCGGTCACGATGCGGTCGCGCTCCGCCTCGCCGGCCTGCACCAGCGTCGCCCGCGCGGTCTTCACCTCGTCCTCCAGGTGCTCGAGCTTGGCCTGGTAGGTCTTCGCGCGGGCCTCGGCCTCGGCGAGCATCTTGTTCGCCTCGTCGATGTCCTTCGCGATGGTGTCGCGGCGGCTCACCAGGGCCGCGGCGACCGGCTTTCGCCCGAGCAGGTAGTAGCCCGCCACGAGGATGCCGAAGTTCACGAGCATCGCGATGTAGGGCGGCTGCGGGTTGTTGAACCACGACCCGTCCGTCCAGTTGATCGGCTTCAGCGGCTCGTTCTCGGCCGTCTCCGCCGCCTCGATCGCCTCGCGCTGTTCGTGGAGCGCCTTCGCCCCGCCCGGGGGCAGGCGCGGAGGGGCCACCGGGCGATGCAGCGTCCCCGTCGGCGGCACGACCGGGTGCGGGCGGTGGTGCTGGAACTGCTGCGCGAACGACCACACCGACCACGTCGTCACCACGAGCATCACCGCGAAGGCGACGCGCCGCGCTCCCGCGCTCCTCACGAGACCCCTCACGGCTGCACCTCGCGGCCGAGAACGCGGCTCGCCAGGTCGCGCGCCATGCCGGCGGCCTCCGCCTTCAGGGCGGCGCGGGCGCGGTCGGCCTCGAGCTGGGCGGCCTTCTTGCCGTCCTCGAGCGTCTTGGCGGCGCTGGCGCGGACGGCGGCCAGGATGGCCTGCTCCTTCTGGACGCCCTCGACGCGGATGCGGTCCCGCTCGGCCCCGCCGGCGGCGCGCGCCTTGGCCATCTCGCCGTCGTATTTCGTGAGCGCAGTCACGGACTTCTCGTCGATCTTCCGGGCCTTGAGCTTGGCGCCGTCGATGCGCTTCTCCCGCTCCTCGAAGAGCTTGAGCATCGGGTCGAAGAGCACCGGCTTCAGGATGAGCGTCAGGCCGATGAAGAGGACGACCTGGACCAGGAAGGTCGAGTCGACGTCAACCGTGATCGCCTGCTCGGAAAATGCAGCAAGAAGGAGCATTGCTCTCGCGTCGATAGGGGGGAAAAGTCGCGGGGGCAACTACCATTGCCGGCCCCCACTGTCTACCCGCTGCCCCTGCTTCCCCAGGCGCCCTCAGCGCACGGTCCTCTTTGGCAGCATGCCCTTGCCGGGCGATGCGGCGCTGCGCCTCAAGGTCGGAGCGGACCCGCGCGGAGCGACGACGTTGACCTTCTGGAGGCGCACGTGTGCCGCCGCGGTCATATTGGCCCACGACGCCCGTCGCGGAGGGACCCACGGGTCGCGGGATTGCTCTGCCTCGCTGCGATCGAAGAGGGAGATCCGGGGCGGGGTCTTGCGCTCGCCGGACTGGTGGAGCGGCACAGTCATGCAGTCGTCCTCGGTCTCGCCGGCGTCGTCCGAGATGGTCTCGGCGTCCTCGTCCCAGTCGACCGGGATCTCCTCGCGGGGCACGCCGAGGGTCTCGAACCGCGACAGGGGGCCGGTGCGGACGACCGCGAGGCGGCCGTCGTCGTCGGTGTAGGCGAAGAGCATCGGGGTCCCGATGCGGGGCATCGGCACGAGGCCCCCCTCCGCGCGGACGTCAATGGAGGCGACGTACTGCGCGCCGATGCAGCGTCGCGCCGCCTGGGTGCGGGTACGTCCGCCGATAGTGGCGTCGGCCGACAGACGCTCATGGCGGAGGACGACGCGGCGGCAGACGCCGTCCTCGTCGAGGAGGAAGGTGCAACCCTCGGTCGCGGCGGAATACGCGATGGTCACGGCGGCTCACCCGCGCGGCGAAGCAAGGCGCAAGCCGGCTCACACCGCTTGCTAAGTGCGCGTCTTCGCGGGAGTAGTTGGGGCGCCGGCGCCGCGACGATGGACCGAGGGCGATCCACCGACGCTACGGGCGCATCAGGCGATCTGCTTGCCGGTGATCCGAGCCGGAGCGCGTGGGATCTCGATGCGCGGTCGTATCTCTTCGAGAAGACAACCGCGGCCTTTGAGACGACGACCGCGCTTCGAGAGAAGCTTCGATCGGATCGAGATCCCACGGCGTCGTTCCGCTACCTCCTTCGGTCGGCTCGAGATCGAACGACCGCGCTTCGAAATCCCCGTCGAGCCGCCTGCGATCAAACGACGGCGTCTCGAAATCCGGTTCGATCCGCCCGAAGTCATGCGACCGCGCTTCGAGATCCCCTTCAATCCCTTCGCGATCGAACGACCGCGGATCGAGATCTCCTTCGAGGCGCCCGGGTTCAAACGACCGCGCTTCGAAGTTCCCGCCGATCCGCCCGCGATGAAACGGCCGCGCTTCGAGATCCGCTTCGATCTTCCCGAAATCCGACAACCGGGCTTCGAGATCTACTTCGATCCTTCCGAGCGAGAAAGCCGTCGTAGCGTCACCCGTGCTCGTTCGGCCGCGGGATCGCCACCACCGGCACCTTCCAGATGTTCTCCGCGTACTCCTCGATCGACCGGTCGCTGCTGAAGTTCCCCATCCCCGCGACGTTGCGCACCGCCGACCGCGTCCACGCCTCCGGGCTCGCCCAGGCGCGCGACACCCGCTCCTGGCACTCCACGTAGGCGCGGAAGTCGGCGAGCACGAAGAACGGGTCGTACTGCAAGAGCGAGCGCGTGAGCGGCTCGAACAGCGCCGCCTCGCCGGGCGAGAAGCGCCCGTGGCCAATCCCGTCGAGCGCCTCGCCCAGCTCCGGGTCGCTCGCGGCGACCTTGCCCGGGTCGTAACCGCGTTT
>JBEKGQ010000751.1:0-3872 GCA_050012715.1 Polyangiaceae bacterium | reverse complement strand
ATGGCCGGAGGGGGCGGGGCGGAGCCCGCGTCGACCTTCTTCATGCCCTGCGGAGGCGTCCCCGGGGAGAACGGCTTGGGGGCCGCGTCGCGCGGCAGCTCCGCGCCGCAGCCGAGGCAAAATTTGTAATGGTCCTGATTGTCCTTCGAGCACTTCGGACAGGTGATCACACTCGCCTCCGCTCACGGCCCACGATCGCGCAGTTGACGAGTATCTACGCCTCACCGGGAGGGTCAAGCGAACTGCGAGCTTCGCGGCCCCCTCGGGCGGCCCCCGCCACCCTCCTCCCGCGGCCCTTGGCAGGGGCCTCCCCGGCTGAGTAGCCTCCCGGGCCATGCCGAAAGCCTCTTTCCCGGATATCCAAGCGCCCGGCAGCGGGCAGCTCTACGCGCGCTTCCACACGTCGCAGGGCAACATCCTCATCCGTCTCGAGGAGCAGCGCGCCCCCAAGACGGTCAAGAACTTCGTGGGCCTCGCCACGGGCGCCCAGGAGTGGGTCCACCCCCGCTCCGGACAGGCCCAGACGGGCGTGCCGTACTACGACGGGACGGTGTTCCACCGGGTCATCCCCGAGTTCATGATCCAGGGGGGCGACCCGCTCGGCCAGGGAACCGGCGGCCCGGGCTACAAGTTCGAGGACGAGTTCCACCCCGAGCTTCGCCACTCGGGACCGGGCACCCTCTCGATGGCCAACAGCGGTCCCGCCAGCAACGGCTCGCAGTTCTTCATCACCGAGGGCCCGACGCCGCACCTCGACAACAAGCACTCCGTCTTCGGAGTCGTCGTCTCCGGCAACGACGTCGTGAAGAAGATCGCGCGCGTCCCGACCGCGGCCCGCAACAAGCCGCTGGCGGACGTCGTCCTTCAGCGGGTCGAGATCTTCCGCAGCGAGTCGCCTCCCACCGCCTGAGCGGCGGCGGTCGCCGGCGCGACGCCAAGCTCCCGGACGTAGGCCGCGAGGCGCACCTCGCGCTCGCGGCCGAGCGCGGCCAGGAGCTCCGCGCGCGTCGTGTCGCCGAGGACCCGGGCGCGACGCACGCACCCGAGCGCCACGTCGACGTCGTGCAGCTCGCCCAGGCGGCCCTGCAGCCGCGCCGCCGGCTGGGCGAGCGCCGCCAGCTCGGTGGGCAAGGCGTCGGTGAACGTCTCCGCCGTGTAGCGCAGCCGCTTGTAGGCGATGCGCAGGCGATGCAGCGCCTCCGCGTCGTCTGGCCGGGCCTCGCGCCGGCGGTCCACCTCGCGCCGCGCGCGCTCCACCGCGCGCCGCGCGAACTTCGTGATGCGGCGGTCGCGGTCGGGATCCACGCGGAACGCCAGCAGCGCCTCGAGCAGGTGGCGCCCGCGATCGAGCTCCCCCGACCGCAGGGATCTCCGGAGCAGGCCGCGCAGGCGCCGCTCGCGAGCGCGCCGCACGTCGAGCCACGCCTGCATGCTGGCCGGGCTCACCTGGTCCGAAGCGACGGACGCGACGAGCTCGAGCAGCACCTCGTCGTCGCGCAGGGCCCCCGTCGCGCGCATCACCGCGCGCAGCGCCCGCCGCACCTCGTCGGCCTGGAAACGCCCCAGCACGGCGCGGCCCACCTCGAGCACCGTGCGCGTCCGCCGGAGGGCCACGCGGAGATCGTGCACCGCGTCCGCGTCGTCGGTCGCGTCGAGCACCCGCGGGGCGACGCTGCCGAGGCGCGTGTCGAGCGCCTTCAGCTTCGCCACGAGGAAGGGGCCGACGGTCGGGATCGCCATCGCCAGCGCCGGGCCATCCGCGCTCATCGGCCGACCCGTAGCACGGTGGACGTCGTCACCGGCTTGAATCCGAGCACCTTGCCCAGGGACCGGCGCACCGCCAGGCGCGCCGCCTCGCCGAGCTCCGCGTCGCTCCGCAGGATGCCCCCGCCTCCCCGCTCGACCAGCTCCTCGACCGCGGCCCGCACCTCGTTGCGCGCGGCGGCGAGGAGGTGCGCGTCGGCCGTCTCGTCGAGGACCCCGCGCGTGACGAGGGACACCTCCCCTGCCGGCCGCCCCGCCCCATCGACCGGGACGACGACGTGCGCCGCTCCGAGCGACGCGAGCGCGGCGCGCTCCGAGAGCACCGAAGCCGGCAGCGCTCGCCGCGCGAAGACGTGCACCCGCCCCGCGGCCACGCGCCCCGCCTTGCGGAGCGGGCCCTCGCCGAGCTCGCCGACGTCGCCGTTCTCCAGCACGCACACGTCGGGGACGCCCAGCTCCCGGGCCAGCTCCGCGTGGCGCAGCAAGTGGTGCAGCGTCCCGTGCACCGGCACGAACGAGCGGGGGCGCACCATCGCGATCATCCGCCGCTGCTCCTCGCGGTGGGCGTGCCCGCTGACGTGCACCGCGCGGTCCGACCACCACGAGCGCAGCTCGACGCCCCGTCGGAGCAGGTGGCCCATCACGCGCATCACCTCCGGCTCGTTGCCCGGGATGACCCGGCTGGACATCACGACCACGTCGCCCGCCGCCAGGTCGAACGCCGGATGCTCGCCGCGCGCGAGGCGCGAGAGCGCGGCGGCCTCCTCGCCCTGGGTGCCCGTCGCCACGCCGAGCACCGCGCTTCGCGGGAGCTCGCGGGCGCGATCCGCGGGCCACACGAGATCGCTCGGCCACTCGAGGTACGGCTCGCCGGCGTGCTCGCCGGTCGACCGCGCGGTGGCGCGTGCGACGCGCGAGTGCGTGCTCACGCTCCGCCCGAGCGAGACGAGCTTGCGCCCGTGCCTTCGCGCGATGTCCCCCAGCATGCGCAGCCGGTGCACGTTCGACGCGAACACGCCCACCACGACCGCCTGCTTCGCGCCCGCGACGATCGCCTCGAGCGCCTCCCCCACGCCTTCCTCGCCGCCGGTCGGTCCCTTCGCGTCGATGTTCGTCGAGTCGCTGAAGAGGAGGCGCACGCCCTCGCGCGACAGCTCCTCGAACCGCTCGACGTCGAACGTCTCCCCGTCCGGCGGCGACTCGTCGAACTTGAAGTCCCCCGTGTGGACCACGAGGCCCGCGTCGGTCCGGATGGCGAGCGCGGTCGCGTCGGCGATGGAGTGCGTCACGCGGATGGGCTCCACGTCGAACGGGCCGACCCGGACGTGGGTCCGCGGCGTCACCTCGTGGAGGGCGACGTGGCCGAGGATCTCGTGCTCCGCGGCGCGCTCGCGCACGAGGCCGAGCGCGTACCGCGGGCCGAAGACGGGCACGTCGTGGCGCTTGAGGAGGTACGGGATGGCGCCGATGTGGTCCTCGTGCCCGTGGGTGACGAAGAGGCCCGCCACCCGGTAGGGCTCGAGCGCCGAGAAGTCGGCGTGGATGACGTCGACCCCGAGGCCCCGGTCGTCGAACGTCACGCCGCAATCGACGAGGAGCACGTGGCCGTCCTGCTCGAGGGCGAGGCAGTTCATGCCTATTTCGCCGAGACCGCCGAGGGGGAGGACGCGAAGCGGAGCCACGAAGGGCCCTTACCACGGCGCCGTCCGGCCCGGACAGCGCGCGGAGCCCATTACGTGCTATTCGTCCCATCCCCACGCATGTCGACGCTCGCCGACAAGCGCTTCGTCCTCGTCACCGGCAAAGGCGGCGTGGGCAAGACGACGGTCTGCGCGGCCGAGGCGCTCGCGCTCGCCGCCAAGGGCAAGCGCGTGCTCATCGCGATGTGCAACGCCAAGGAGCGCCTGAGCGCCATGATGGGCGTCGGGCCCATCGGCGCCGACGTCGTCCCCGTCGCCGACGGCGTCTGGGCGGTCAACATGAGCCCCGACAAGGCGCTCGAGGAGTACGGCGTCCTCGTCCTCCACAGCAAGGCGCTCTACAAGACGCTCATCGACAACCGCTACGTGCGGTCGTTCCTCCGGGCCGTGCCGGGGATGCAGGAGTGG